>CAMQOJ010000210.1 GCA_947003375.1 uncultured Lachnospiraceae bacterium | reverse complement strand
GTACCTGCTCCGCCCCCGCCATGTCCACCTGGTTTTCGCCGGAGGCGGCAACGTAGCCGTTTTCACCAAAACTGGCCACCATGCGCCCTATGGTCTCTATGCTTCCCAGAGTGCCGTCCTGGGCCGCCTGGGCATAAATGTCACGGCAGATTTCCGCTCTGCGCTCTGCGTCCTTGCTTTCGTTCTGGCCGTCCTCACCGGGAATCCCTGCCCCGCTGTCCGCACTCTCCAAGGTCACCGCTATGGTATCTTTTCCCCCGGCCAGCTCGTCGTGCACCTCATTTTGTGCTCCGTCACCGCAGCCGGTCAGCAGAAACGCCATTATACTGATTCCCCAGAGCAAGCCGTACCTTTTTCCCATGCCATCCTCCTTCTGCGCCGGGCCATGCCTAAAAATACTGCCATTTACGATATCATAAGAATGCAACCTTTTTGTATCAGTATACTTAACCGATTATATCATTTTAAAAAACCGTTTATCGAACCCGCCATTAACGGAAGCCTTTTCAAGCCGAAGCCTCTCGAATTCTTCTAGCGACATTCCCGCAACCTCCTTTTGCAGCTTACATTTTAAAAGCTGCATATACTCCCCTTTATCTTCAATACATTTATATACGGGAGTCCTTCCATCCGATTCAATCAAAGCAGGAATATTGTCTCTGACTAGTTTTTTCATCATTATACTTCTCCATATAATCCCATTTTGCAGTTATTCACATCCATCTGAATGGTAGCTGCATTACCTCCCCATGGGGGACATCGTCTACCTGGAAAGCCAGGGACGCAAAGTTAGGGACATGCCCCCCAAAACTGTTTTGTTATATCGTACAGCCATTCCCGTTTTGACGCAAATCCCTGTCAATTATGACAGGAAACGGCGCAGAGCCGCCTTACGTTAAGTTGATCCATACCAGGATGGAGGAGGACAGCCAGTATCCCAGCGACAGATTCCCCAGCATCATTTATGGGGACGGATGGGAATTCCAGTACCATGCCCTGACCCAGGATGAGGTGGACGAGATCCTGAACCTGGTGAAGGAGGCCATCCCATCCTTTTCCATCCAAGACGATGACGTAATCAAAATCATCAGCGAAGAATCCGTCGTTTATTACAGTGGCCAGAAAAGCGCCGAGGACGTGGTAAGCGTCATACAGAACCGCGTCCAAAATATCGTGAGCGAGAACAGATAGGCGCACCTTTCTCCGAAGACGAAAAAATCGTGCAAGTGCCGCATGGGACGGCATCTGCACCCTGCATGATTTTTCCGGTCAAACCCCCTTGACAAAGCCTGTCGAAATGCAGTATATTTAGTTCGACATAGATTGACCGCATTGTTGGTCTGACATCTCCAGGCGATGAAATCGAAAGCTCAGGTATGGCGAGGCGGCTGTATCTGGGTTTTTCTTTTCTCCATGGCAATAGAGTCCTGCTTGATGCATGGATACCATTGTCTCGGGGAATCCATCTGCTCTGAGCATTCATGACCTGGGCATACATCTACGGAAGCGAGGAAAGGACATCATGACCTTAAGAGAATTGCCAATCGGAAAATGGGCCACCATCCAAGCTGTGGGCGGCGAGGGCGAGCTGCGGCAGCACTTCCTGGACATGGGCGTCATTCCGGGCACGGATATATTGTTGATAAAATACGCCCCCCTGGGGGATCCCATGGAATTCATGGTCCACGGCTATGAGCTGACCCTGCGGGTGGCCGATGCCGAGAAGATCACGATTGAAAATGTCCGGGCCGATGCGCCAAAAGCGCCTGCGCCGGATTCCCAGGCGGAGCGGAAGCGGATCGAGCACCCGGGCCTGGGCGAGGGCGGCAAATACCATGTAAAGGCCACGGAGAATCCCCTGCCGGACGATGAGCAGCTGACCTTTGCCCTGGCCGGGAACCAGAACTGCGGCAAGACCACCCTCTTCAACCAGCTCACGGGCTCCAACCAGCATGTGGGTAATTTCCCCGGCGTCACCGTGGACCGCAAAGACGGCTCCATCAAAGGCCACAGCAACACCCTGATCACAGACCTGCCGGGCATCTATTCCATGTCGCCCTACTCCAGCGAGGAGATCGTCACCAGGCAGTTCATCATGCGGGAACATCCTAAGGGCATCATCAATATCGTGGACGCCTCTAATATAGAAAGGAACCTGTATCTGACCATGCAGCTGATGGAGCTGGACATCCCTATGGTGCTGGCCCTGAACATGATGGACGAGGTCAGGGGCAACGGCGGCTCCATCCAAATCAACGAGATGGAAGACATGCTGGGCATCCCCGTGGTGCCCATCTCCGCGGCGAAGAACGAGGGCATCGACGAGCTGGTGAACCATGCCCTCCATGTGGCGAAGTACCAGGAGCGCCCCGGCAGGATTGATTTCTGCAAGGAAGACCAGAATGGCGGAGCCGTGCACAGATGCCTCCACGCCATCATGCACCTGATTGAGGATCACGCCAGGCGGGCCGACATCCCCGTGCGCTTCGCCGCCGGCAAGCTCACCGAGGGCGACCCCCGCATCCTGAATGCCCTGGGGTTGGATCAGAACGAAAAGGAGATGCTGGAGCACATCATCTGCCAGATGGAGACGGAGAGCGGCATGGATCGGGCCGCCGCCATCGCCGACATGCGCTTCTCCTTCATCCGGGAGGTCTGCGATGCCACTGTGGTCAAGCCCCGGGAGAGCAGGGAGCATGCCAGGAGCGCAAGAATCGACAAGATTTTGACGGGAAAACATACTGCCATTCCGGCCTTCATCGGCATCATGGGCATCGTGTTCTGGCTGACCTTCAATGTGATAGGAGCCTGGCTCCAGGAGCTGATGGCCATGGGGGTGGATGCCCTGGCGGGGATTACGGATTCCGCCCTGAAAGCGGCCAATGTGAACGAGGTGCTCCAGTCGCTGATCATAGACGGCATTGTGGGTGGCGTGGGCAGCGTATTGAGCTTTCTGCCCATTATAGTGACCCTGTTTCTCTTCCTGTCCCTGCTGGAAGACAGCGGCTACATCGCCAGGGTGGCCTTTGTGATGGACAAGCTTCTGCGCAAGATCGGCCTGTCAGGCCGCAGCATCGTGCCCATGCTGATCGGTTTCGGCTGCACGGTGCCGGGAGTGATGGCCACCAGGACGCTGCCCTCGGAGCGGGACAGGAAGATGACCATATTGCTGACGCCCTTCATGAGCTGTTCGGCCAAGCTCCCCATCTACGGCTTTTTTGCGGCCGCGTTCTTTCCTGGGCGGGGGGCTCTGGTGATGATCGGCCTGTATGTGCTGGGCATCGTGATGGGCATCCTGATGGCTTTCCTGATGAAAGGGACGGCTTTCAAGGGGGAGGCAGTGCCCTTCGTCATGGAGCTGCCCAATTACCGGCTCCCCGGGGCGAAGAACGTAGGGCGGCTGCTCTGGGACAAAGCAAAGGATTTCCTCCAGAGGGCCTTCACCGTGATCTTCGTGGCCACCATCGTCATCTGGTTCCTGCAGACCTTTGACTTCCACCTGAACATCGTGGCGGACTCCCAGGACAGCATGCTGGCTGCGGCAGCGGGTGTCATCGCGCCTGCCTTGAAGCCCCTGGGCTTCGGGGACTGGCGGATGTCCACGGCTTTAATCACGGGGTTCATGGCCAAGGAGAGCGTGGTCTCCACCTTGAACGTGCTGTTCGGGACGGCTGAGAGGCTGTTCACCATCCTCACACCCCTGGCCGCTGCAAGCCTGTTGGTGTTCTGTCTCCTCTACACCCCCTGCGTGGCCGCCATCGCCGCCATCAAGCGGGAAATGGGCTGGAAATGGGCCGTGGGGGTGGTCGCGGGACAGTGCGCCATTGCGTGGGTCGCGGCATTTATCGTAAGGCTGATTGGACTGGCTTTCGGGCTGGGATGATTACCGGGAAACAGCTCTGACGGCTCTGCGGGAAATCAGAGCCTGATGAATGAAAAATTTAAGCATAGAAACAGGAGTCTCAGCGATGCTACTGACCAGAGACAAAAGCTTTTACAAATCCTTTCTCAGATTGATGAGCGCCCTTATGCTCCAGCAGGCCGTGGTGCTCAGCGTGAACCTGGCGGACAATGTGATGCTGGGAGGCTACTCGGAGACGGCCCTCTCCGGGGTGGCGGCGGTGAACCAGATCCAGTTCATCCTCCAGCAATTGGTCTTTGGCATCAGCAATGGCATGGTGGTGCTGGCCAGCCAGTACTGGGGCCAGAAGAAGGCGGAGCCTGTCCGCAGGCTGATGGCAGTCGCCTTCTGGGCCGCTTTGGCCATCTCCTCGCTCCTCTTCGCCCTGGTCAGCCTCTTCCCCCATGGAGCGGTGGGCATCTTCACCAATGACGAGGCTATCGTCCGGCAGGGCATGGATTACCTGGCAATCGTCCGGTTCAGCTATCTGTTCTTCGCCGTGACCACGATTCTGCTGGGAGGCATGCGGGTGGTGGAAAAAGTGAACATCGCTCTATACGTGTCCATCGTGGCGCTGCTTTTGAACTGCTCCATCAACTACACCCTGATAAATGGGCGTTTCGGATTTCCGGAGATGGGCGTCCGGGGCGCTGCCATCGGCACGCTCACCGCCCGCATCGTGGAATGCCTGATTGTGGTCTTCTATGTGCTGTGCAAGGATAGGCAGCTGCGGGTGCGCGTTCGGAATTTGATTCGCATCGACTCGGTGCTGGCGAAAGACTATGTGCGCGTCAGCCTCCCGGTGGTAGCCACCGGGTTCCTCTGGGGCTGCAACACGGCCCTGCAGACCGTCATCCTGGGGCATATGTCCTCCAGCGCCATCGCGGCCCACTCCATCTCCTCCACCATCTTCCTGTTCCTGAAGGTGACGTCCGTGGGAGCCTCCTCCGCTGCCGCCGTGCTGACGGGGAAGACTGTGGGCACAGGGAACCTGGCCAAAATCCGGGAATACACCAGGACGTTCCAGGTGCTGTTCCTCGGTATCGGCATCTTGTTAGGAGCGGCGCTGTTCTTTATCCGCATCCCTCTCCTGGGACTTTATTCGCTGGAGCCCCAGACCAGGGAGCTGGCCAACGCCTTTATCCTGATTGAGTCCACTGTGCTGGTGGTGATGTCCTACCAGATGTGCATGAATACCGGCGTCATCTGCGGCGGCGGGGACACGCGGTACGTGATGGTCATGGATTTGATCGTCATCTGGGGCATCGTCATCCCGCTGTCCTTTGCCAGCGCTTTCCTCTGGAACGCTTCTCCGGTGGTGGTGCTGCTGGTGCTGAACGCGGATCAGTACCTGAAGTGCATCCCGGCTGCCGTGTACGGCAACAGCTTCCGCTGGATCCGGCAGCTGACCCGTCCTGGCGGGGAGGAGGAATCCTCTGCGGGGTGAATGGACGCAGGCGCGGTTTGGAGGAGCAGAAAAATCCACAAACGTCACCTCAGTTCAGTTCTATGTCCTTCGCATAGGCATAGGAGATAATCTCGCCTTTCCTGGTAGCCGTGTACCCTTTCTCCTTATGAGAATAATTGGAGATATCTACAGAGCCAAAGCTCTTGAACTTTTCGTATATCCGCTATAATACTGCCAGCTCATCCTCGGAAAGGATGCCCACTGGCATCTCTTCCTCAGGCACTACCTAATGCTTCTCATATCCGTTATCATAGGATACTTCAATGTGGGCAATATGGTCTGCCGCCATGGTACCGAGAAGAATGTCAATATTTTCAGGCACAGGCCCATAAGGCAAATGCGCCTGCTTGATTACTCCCTTTTTTACCTCCGTGTACTTATTCTCCCCTAAGCAGCTTTCACCCTGGAGAAGCTGAATAGGCTACAGCATCCACCTGGAAGAACAGCTTCCCCGGGTCGGCGAATTCAGTCTGAATGGACTTGCGCGCGGGATATTTGCCATGGAATCTTCTCTTGACCACCCTTTCCATGACTGGGATATCCCAGATATTCTTGAACAGACAATTCATCTGCACCACATTTTCCAGGGTCAGTCCCACCATGGCCAGCCGCTCTTCCATTTCATCAAAGGCGCCCTCGATCTGCTCCTCGACCGTGCCGCCTATATTGCGGACGCAGTAATTGATAAAGCAATAGTCCCCCGCCTGAACGATTCCCGAATGTGCCCACTCCTCATTTACATCAAATCTTCTGATTTCTCCCATTTTACCGTCCTCCTGACTCATATTCCATCTGTATTTCTTTGCAGGTCTTTAGAATGCGCTCCTTTATCTCCTGTGGCTCGATAATCCTGGCCTTGTTTCCAAAGGAAAGAATCACCCCATACCAAAAAGTCTCATGCTCCGGTACAGAAAAAGAAAACTCAAAATCACCATTCTCAAATTCCTGTGTAATCCGTCCATTTAGATACTCTCGGCATTTTGCTTTTATGGCCGCCTTTCCGTATAGCCTGATGTGAACAATCCTGTCGGTGCTGTCCTTCAGCTTGATATCCGAAAGCTTATGTCCGTTCATGAATTTCATATCTGTCGCCTGCAGCTTGTCCATACGAACCAGTTTGAACATGCAATAGTCCTGATATTTTTCATAATAAGCAATCAGATACCAGTTATACCATTTATACTGGAGGCAGACCGGTTCCACCTGGATTTCTTTTATTTCACCATGGCTATTTGTATAGGAAAACCGGACAACGCATTTCTCTTCGATTGCCTTCTCTAACAGCATTAATTGTCCCTTTATTTTGTCATCTTCGCTCGCGACGCCTAAATCCATGGAAAATATGGCCTCCTCCGTATGGCTCATGCTCTGCACTTTTTCCAGGGCCTGCTTTAGGCTCTTGCCCGCATATGCGCTTGCCATTCCTTTCAGGGCAGCGACGATCCAATCGTATTCGCGGCTTGATGCGACCTGTCTGTCTAAGACAAAGCTGTCCATAATCTGATAGCCGCCATCCACGCCGCAAAAAGACTGAATCGGGATGCCTGCCTGATCCAACGATTCCAAATCCCGCGTAATCGTCCTGGAGGAAACCTCAAATTCCTCTGCTAATTTCTGTGCCGATGTCCGGCCATGGTTCAATAGATAGACGACAATGCCGATCAGTCGGTCAATCTTCATCTTTTCTCCTTTCTACCCCTAGTATAGCAAACAAACTATGACACCATTATGTCATAGTTTGTCTCAATAAGTAAATATTTCGAATAATCGTTCAGCACAAATCCAATTACCTGACGGGCTGGCCTGTTATCACGCAAGCTTCTTTATCTAACGCCTCCTCCTTTTGCCCCTTGCCTCCTCCGGCGCAACCTTAATCCAGCCAGGAAGTGAAGAATCCGTACCCGCCCTCCACATTGTAGATTCCGTATGCATCCCTGTCTCTTATACACATCTCCGAGCCCACGAGACAGATGAGGATCTCG
>CAMQOJ010000209.1 GCA_947003375.1 uncultured Lachnospiraceae bacterium | reverse complement strand
TCGCAGTACAGCCCCTCGCTGATCTCGTCCCCACAGCGGATGCACAGCCCATATGTGCCGACTTTCAGAATCCCGCACCTCTTTTCATTGAAGTCGGACCTGAAGCTGAGGTGGCCATCGAACTCGTCATATGTCCAGTCGGCATATCCTCCGAACCCATCCCCCATGTCACTCCAGCCTGACTTCTCTCCAGTGGACGGCACCGTCCTCCACAGGTTCGGCACGTCCTCCAGCATGGATATCTCGCGCTGGATCAGGTCCCGGTAGAGCCTGGAGTCTGCCTGCCCCCCGCGCGTCCCACCGGACGTGTTGTACATCCTGCTCTGCAGCAGCAGGCCGCTCCCCGGTCGGTATGCGAAGACCTGCCTGGTCGTCTTCCGGTTGTTGAATGTCTCGGGATTACCGTCATCTGCCACTGTGAACGCTATGAAGCTGACCCCGTCCCTTGCGTAGCCGGAGCAGCCGTTATTGAACTTGTATTCCGTAGAGTTGAACGAGTGGCAGCTCGTCAGGGTCTCGCCACGGTCGTCCTCCTTTGGGTTGCTCATGGTCAGGAAGTGCGCCGGGTTCAGCGAGACGTACAGCTTGAAGCCGATCCTCTTTGCCGCCAGCTCGTCCGCGAACTGCGCGAAGAGCCTCTGGAACACGCTGCCAGCTGTCCCGTCCGCAACGCCGAGGGCATCGCAGAGCGCCTTGAACACGCGGCTCGGCTTCTTCGTGGGCGTATATGCTTTCGGCGCGAGTGAGTTGATTGCATCGATGCTCATCTCACGGTCCGTCTCGTCCTGCTGGGGGCAGCAGAAGAAGTCTAATGCCCGCAGGATGCTGTAGTATCTGCTGTCATCAGGCTTGAGGACATCATGTAGGATATCGCGCCCCAGCCCTAATATCCTGTCGTAGTCCGGGTCGTGGGTCCGCGTCCCATTGATGACCAGCGCGCCGATCCTTCCATCCCACACTGGCGACCTGCTGAACAGCTCCCGCAGCCCCTGCTTCGCATAGGCGCTGTCCCTGGCGAGCCTGCGGATGAACCTCTCCGACACGTCATCGAGGACTTCCGTCTGCTTCGTGTGCGCGCCATAGTCTTTGATTGCCTGCCTGATGTCCTGTTCCGCCTGTTTGATTATTTGCTGTATCTCCATCTGTAGAATCCTCCTTTGAAATTGGTATCCGGGATTTCAAGGAACCCCAAAATCCCGATACCCTTGATAATCTTTTTCTGTTTTTTAAGCCTCGCCCGCCGCACCGCTATGTGCGCCCAAAAGCGCATGATGCCGGAAAGCTTTCGGTTCCCCACCTGGAACGTCCAAAAGAAAAAGCAGAACCAATAGGTCCCGCCCGTTATCCTCTCTACACATCACCCGTCTCCATCCTACAGACGGACACCTCATATGCGACCCGCACCTCCTCTTCCGTCTCCGACAGTTTCTTCCTATACTCCCGGCTCTGAATCCTCCCCATCACCTCTACTGCGGAGCCCACATCCAGCCTGGATGCCAGCACTGCATCCTTTCCCCAGCAGATGCAGGGGATATAGTCGGACTTGCCATATGGCCTGTTCACCGCCAGCAGGATATCCGTGATCTCCCTCCCCAACGGCGTCTTCCGGTAGACCGGAGCCTTGCAGAGATGCCCTTTCAGGCAGATACGGTTGTTGCCCTCGCAATCGGCATATCCTTCGTCCAGATGCCGGATGCCCTGCACGAATACGGAAAGCTCCAGATGGCTCCTCCCGTCCTCTTTCCTGTTATAGGAACGGAACTGTCCTGTGACCTCCACCATGCCGTCCTGATAGCCCTTTTCCATATCCGCAATCTTTTCAGATACCATCAAGGGGACCATATCCGTGACGCCGCTGGTACGGCAGGTCAGGATATCGGCCCTGTAGAACCTCTCTCCATATAATTCATGGCTGTAGTAGGCTCCCGGCATGATCCTTCCTGCCACACAGGCTCCATTGTTCTCCAAACTCCCATCCTTCATCGTCCTTCTCCTCTCTCCCTTGAATGCTTTGAGCCGCGCATCTCCCTGGCCGTCCGGCTGCCACAGCTCCATGCATCTAAAGGAATACATGTCCTCATCACACTTTGGGCAGTAGTACGGGTATTCCTTCCGCAGCCACTTGTCCCTTTCCGGCCGCACCTCCTGCATGCCATCCTTCTTCCGATTCTCTTTGCCGGGCTCCACTGCCGCCATTTCTGAAACCGTAAGCTGATGTTCCGAAATATAGAACTCCGCATACCTCCGCCCTCCATCCACGTCTTCATAGCGCCTGTCTCCACGTTCCTCTCGAAGATGCCCGCGCATCTCCACATAGTCTCTGGCCTCCGTGTCCGCGATTCTGTCCAAATCCTTTAGAAAGGCACTATATCCTCAGATACCTCGAGGACTTCGGCCCCATCCGTATCCTGTGTGTACCATGTCCCGTGTACCACATATGTCAACAGCTCCCTCCTCTCCCATCCGTATCTCCAGGCAGCCCTTTATCCCACAGCCGCGGCACCGGTGTTGGCAGATATAGCACAACGTCATCCCAGGCCCCTATACCATCACGACCCTCTTGTCTGCCCTGTCATAGCGGTAAAGGGTATCTGACAGCACCTCCTCTGGAGCCACCTGTGTGGTGTTCACCGCACTGATTATCTTCTTCAGGTCTTCGCTGTCCTCATTGCCCGTATCCGGGAGAAGGATTACCTCGTGGACGGAACTGGGGAGGATGAAGAAGTTGTTTCCCATTTCCTGCGCCACGCCATCCAGCACCCCCGGATACAGGATGCAGGCAGCCCCGTGGATACCCTTGTTGTTGGTCAGCACCTTCATGGGGAGGTCCATGAAGGGCGCATCCACAGGATCCTCCATATCGGCACCATGTCCCGAACCCTCCATCTCCTGCAGCACCTCTCCCAACCCCCTACATACCCATGGGAAGAGCCTCCGGGTGTTGCGGCCCGCCAAGCTGAACAGCTCCGCTGTACAGGTCTCCCACATCTCCATATGGGAGTTATATATAAGAACCGTCCCATCGCCCAGTTCCTCTCCATGGTAGGCATAGTAGAAACAGATGGCCAGGTTCAGGAACCCGATGTAGGGAATTTCCTCCAGCAGCGCCTCGTTCCCTTTCATTCCAACCAGACGGTAGCATATCCTGTCCCGCACGTCCTCGAACGACCTGAAGAAGTCCATGTCGATGCATCCTTTTGTATTTGACTCCTCATAGACCGACAGCACCTTGCGGACGACCTCCTCAAAGGCGGCTCCCGATACATAAGCCTCCAGGAACCTCTCCAGATAGATGGTGGGGACTACCGCCGGTCCTTCCGATGAGACCAGCAGCCCATGCAGAAGGACGCCGTTGTTCTTCCTTACCTCCCTGACCTCTGCCCGGAACTCCCTGCCCAGCTCTTTCTCCACTGCAGCACATATCTCCCTTACGAAAGTTTCCATATCCATTCCGTACCTCTCCTTTCTTTATATACATCAAAACAGGGGGATCCATGGTGGCGATGCCCTCCATTGTCCCCCTGTACCTGTATTGTCCCAACGGCATTGCCGTCTATCTCATGCTGCCGTTCCAGACGTCCTGCCCTTTGGCTTCGTCTGTTTCAAGGCGGCGGTGGCCTTGTTGTAGATTATCGGCGTCATCTGGCTGATGTCCCCAATCCCATAACGTTCCAGTACCTCCTCCAGTGCCACGCCTGTCCTGTTCAGTTCCGCCATCAGTACGATTTCCTGTGGCCCGCTGATGCCATGTTTCCTGTCCCCTACATTTCTGGAATCAGGATTGCCCTTTCCCTTCTGTCCGTCCCCGGGTTTCATCTCCTGTCCCCCTGTCCGTGGCTGCTCCTGGATGGAAGGCCTGTCCTGATGTTTCCCCTGACCTGCCCCGCCATCTTTCCGGTTGGACTTCTGCTGTCTGTCTCCCTGATGGGTGCCATTGCTCTGTCCCAGGGTATATACTGCCTGTCCATGGGAATCCGTAATCTCCAGGGAGACGATTTCCCTGTTGCCATTGAAAGAGATTGCACTCACCGAGAAACGCTCATTAGAGAGGTATCTATCGCCTTTCTTCTGGATGCTTGTCTTAGCTGCCGGAATCCAGATGAACGGTGCGGAATACAGCTCACGCCCAATCCCCCAGTTGAAGCATGCCCTCTTGAAGCTGTCCGATGCCTGGGACTTCTCCTTCTCCGTATATCCTGTGGTGCCCACATCCTGTTTGGATATCCATTCGCCGGACTCCCTGTCAAGGATCTCAACCGTACAGTAGAGGTTCCCGTCTATGCACTGATGGCTCCGTTTCCATCCAAATGCCCCGAAGGTCTCGTCAAGGATGCGCTGGTCTACCCTGGCATCTTTATAGAGCAGCAGGCTCAGCCCTTTTTCATTGACCATGGCTATCCGGCACTCAATCTCCTCTGCCCTAAGCAGCCTTATCAAGCCCTGTTCCATCCACATCCTCCTCTCTACAGTCCAGACCGCCCAGCTCCGAGACAGCCTCCAGTTCCCTGCAGGCATATGGCCTCAGTCCATCATAAAAACAGTCCTCCCTTGTGAGCCATTCCCGGTAAAGTGATCCCAGAATCCCGGATTTCAGGTTCAGGAGCCTGCGTATGATGCCTTTCTGTAAGCTGTCGGCATATGCCGTAAGAATCCCATATAGGTTCACATGGATCCCTATCTCATAGGAAGACCTGAAGATATCTTCCTTTTCCTGCACGAGCTTGGTGTCCTTGAAAAGCTGCAGTTCAAGATACAGCCTCTTGGCCAGCAGCTCCCTCAATCTTTTCACGTCCATACCGCTGCCCCCTATGCCGCCTTCACTTCAAACCGCCTGGAATGGGAGACCTTGGCATAATCCGAATAGATCTCCGGACGCTCTTCCTTGATCCTCTTCGTGTCAAGCCTTGTGGAGTCCACGTTCCCCCATGACACACGGTAGCATTCGCTGCTCGCAGATTCGTTGTCCCCCATGAACAGCTTCACTTCCTGCTCGATCTGTTTCTGTTCCTCCTGCAGTGCGGAGATGGAGCCAAGGATCTCCTCGCGCCGCTTCAGTTTCTCATCAAACCCGACAAGTTCTATCCTGCTCTCTTTTCTTGCTGTATGGAAATACTGCGCCAGTACCTCATCACATGCCTTACTTCCATCCGGGGGTGGAATGGCTCCCTTCATCACATGGTTGGCCCAGAAATCTTCCTCCATCTGTGTCAGTTTGCCGATCAGCCCGTCATCCCACTCCAGCCTCCGGTATATGAACTCACGTCCTAAGATTACTGCCGCGATATACCATGTGCGCTTTCCGGTGACCGCCATATAATGGTAGCACTGCATCACATAATGGAGCGGGATGTTCCCATCCTCCCACTTGTCTGCGCTGTATACACTGGCCGTCTTGCATTCCAGGCCTGCGTCCTCGCCAACGACCAGACGGTCCACATCTGCAATCATATACGGATGCTCCTTGCTGCGGTACATGAAGTTGGACTTCCTCACCTTCAGCCCGGTGGCCTCCATGAACCTCTGCGCCACATAATCCTCCAGGTCATGGCCGATACGGATAGCTTCGTTATCCAGTTCCTCTACCACATCACTGGTCTTGTCCCTGAATACCTTCATTGCACTGCTGTAGGGATTGACACCGCAGATTGCCCCTGCATCAGAACCTCCGATTCCTGACTTTCTTAAACGGAGCCATTCTATATTGCTGACTCCCGATAATGGTATCTTCTCGAACATAAGATTTCTCCTTTCGCTGCTTGCTGTTTTCATTTCTGATCATCACGGCTAAATGGGATGTCCAGGATTTTCACGCTCCCGGACATCCATCTTCCCTTAAGGCTTTAAAGCCGCCATTTCCCGCCACAGCAGATATGCCTGATGGACTGTTCAAGCCGCCATCACCATCTGGTACGCCCTGTCGATCAGTGGGTTCCCATCCACGGTCCTGGCGAACAGGGTCTCCCTGTAATTGGCGCGCTCCCGGAGCGGCTTCGCGTGGGTGGCGAAGTCGGAGACCGCATTGATGAAGCGGTATCCGTTCTTCCCGACATCCGCCAGGTCAGGTGCGTCATAGTATCTCGCCCGCAGGTCTTCCCGCATCTTCCGGATGTTGCGCCTCTGCTGGGGGCTGCCGTCCTCCATCTGGATTACGTTCCAGTCCAGCCCCGCAAGGCGCAGCGCCGAGGCTGAATCTGTAGCATTAGCTACCATCGTGCCGAGACCGTGCCAGGGCTTCTCCCTGATGCAGAACATTTGTTCTACCTCTGCTGCCATGTCTTACCTCCCCCTTTCCAGCTTCCCGGCCAGCCAGATGATGAACCTGGCCGCCGCTGCTCCTGCTACTGTCCCTGTGGCTTTTAAGATTTTGAATACTGTGCTCATTGCAAGTACCTCCTTTTGTGGCTCCGATATGAAATTGGGATATCGGATGCTTGGTTGATATGCTACGGGGGAATAATATATCATTCTATTTTGGGGAATTTCAATTCTGGAAAATTAGAGAAAAAAGAAGATTATCCTGAATAGACAACCTTCTTTCCTGTTTTTTTGAAATGAATTATGCCTCTTAATCCTCTTGGTTTATCCAATAGACTTTATAGGCACCAATTATACATTTTATGACTAATTCCTATTACTTTATCCCATTAATTCGCCAACCCATTTATCATACAAAGTCTCTTCTTCATGCTTAAACGCGCTTTTAACCTTATCCCTAAACGGCCCATATGCATCAAACCAGCCAACTTTCCGCCCCTTGCTTAATATAAACTCTGATGTGCCACACGCTTTACACTTCAGTCCAAAAGTCCGAGGCTTAATTTCATGCGAACCACACTTTAGACATTTAGCAATAAAGAGCGGATCCTTGGGTTGATTATCAAAATCTGGCATAGAATGCCTTATTGTGTTGTAAAACTGTGGTATCAAAGAATCGATTCCCAAAAAATCCTCATCACACTGGATTCTTTTTTCCCATAAATGCAGGAAAATCTTCCTCTCCTTACCATCCATGCTGACATAATTAGAAATTGTTGTTAATTGCTGCAGAGAAAATTTATCCTCCCTGAAGTATAAGAACTGATCTGTCAGCACCAAATTCTTTTCTTTTCCACTTTCATAATCCGCATATTTGTGGTGAAGCAAAATATACTGGCCACAAGGTTCACCTATCGTTTTCCTTACATCCTCATTTTTATAGCGATAATCATATTCCAGCACTATCTCCTTTAAAATGTCTTTCCTCCATACGCCCCCCTGCGTATGCTTACCCCATTCATAATAGCCGCTTGGCGGAAGCGTCTTTGCCTGTCTCTTATACACATCTGACGCTGCCGACGAAGAGACTCGTGTAG
>CAMQOJ010000208.1 GCA_947003375.1 uncultured Lachnospiraceae bacterium | reverse complement strand
GCTCATGAGAGCCCCTTGTTATAGTGCCCGATTTCCCCACCCCATGAAAAGTAACCTTAAAACACTATTGACAAATCCCCAAAAACGCGATATAGTTAGTACACTAACAAACAAGTTAGCCCGCTAACAAGATACCCGGCAGGCTGACAATCTGAGCGGGGAAGCATCGCCGCTTCCCAAGGCACAGCAGACGCAACAGACACAGCAGGAAACAGGATAAGGAAGGAGCCGATGGAAGAGAGGAAGAGAATCACATTTCTATTGCGGGTCATCCACAACCAGATCAAGACGGCCATCCACAGGAACGGCCCCGACGTGAAGAAGGGGCCGAAGACACAGCTCCAGGGGGGCATTCTGGGATATCTCTACCATCACCAGGACGGGCCCGTGTACCAGAGAGACCTGGAGAAGGAATTCCGCATATCCGGGGCCACGGTCTCCAACACGCTGCAGGTCATGGAGCGGGAGGGGCTGATCGTGCGAAGGGCCCAGGACAAGGACGGGAGGCTGAAGCGTATCCAGATGACCCCGGAGGCCTACCAGAACCATGAGAAGATTGAGCGCCACATGGACTGGATTGGAAACAGGGTGCTGGAGGGGATGTCGGACCAGGAGGTGGCAGAGCTCTACCGTCTGCTGGGCATCCTGATGAAGAACCTGGAGGGGATGACGGCCGAGCCGGAGGAAGCCCCGGGAGGAGCCGGAGAGGCGGCATTTCCCCCGGCGCAGGAGAGCAGAGGCTCCCCGGAAGCTCCGGCGGAGGAAACCAGGCCCGAAGGAGCCCCGGCGGAAACCGCGGAGCGGGAAAACGGGAATATGTCCTAAAGCAAGGCAAAAACAGAGCAACAGGCAGAATACAAAGAAAAGGAAGTGCAGAAACCATGTTAAAGACACTTGGGGCCCACATCAGGGAATTCAAGAAAGATTCCATCCTGACCCCGGTCTTCATGATAGGGGAAGTGATCATGGAGACCATCATCCCGCTGCTCATGGCGTCGATCATCGACGACGGCGTGCAGGCGGGGAACATGAACCATATCTATCTGATCGGCGTGCTGATGATCGTGACGGCGCTGTTCAGCCTGACCTTCGGCATCCTGGGCGGGCAGTTCGGCTCCAGGGCCTCCGCAGGCTATGCCAGGAACCTGAGGAAGGCCATGTACGAGAACATACAGACCTTCAGCTTCTCCAACATCGACAAGTTCAGCACCTCGGGCCTGGTGACCAGGCTCACCACGGACGTGACCAACATCCAGAACGCCTACCAGATGATGCTGCGGATGTGCATGCGGGCCCCGGCCAGCCTGATCTGCGCCATGGCCATGTCCTTCTTCATCAGCCCCAGGCTTGCCAGCATCTACCTGGTGGCGGTGATCCTCCTGGGCTGCGCGCTGGGCCTCATCGTCAGCCAGGCTACCCAGCACTTCAAACAGGCTTTCCCGAAGTACGATGCATTGAATGAAAGCGTACAGGAAAACGTCTCCGCCATCCGGGTGGTGAAGGCCTATGTGCGGGAGGACTATGAGGTAGAGAAATTCAGGACGGCCAGCGGCAACCTGTATAAGATATTCTGTAAGGCGGAGAGCATCGTCATCTGGAACAACCCGGTGATGAACTTCACGGTGTACGCCTGTATCCTGCTGATCAGCTGGACAGGGGCCCACATGATCGTACAGGACGCCCTGACCACGGGACAGCTGATGAGCATGCTGACCTACTGCATGAACATCCTCATGAGCCTGATGATGCTCTCCATGATCTTCGTCATGATGACCATGTCCGCGGCCAGCGCCAGGCGTATCTGCGAGGTGCTGGAGGAGAAGGCCGACCTGACCGATCCCGAGAATCCCGTCACGGATGTGAAGGACGGCAGCATCGTCTTCGAAAATGTCTCTTTCAGCTATAAGAAGGATGCCAAAACGCCTGTGCTGAAGGACGTGAACCTGGAGATCGGGTCCGGCGAGACCATAGGCATCATCGGCGGCACCGGAAGCGCCAAGTCCAGCCTGGTGAACCTGATCAGCAGACTGTACGATGTGACAGAGGGACGGCTGCTGGTGGGCGGCGTGGACGTGAAGGCGTATGACTGTGAGGTCCTGCGGAATCAGGTGGCCGTGGTGCTGCAGAACAATGTGCTCTTCTCCGGCACCATCCTGGAGAACCTGCGCTGGGGAGACAAGGACGCCACGGAGGAGCAGTGCAGGCATGCCTGCGAGCTGGCCTGTGCCGACGAATTCATACGGAAGATGCCCGAGGGGTACAATACCTACATAGAACAGGGCGGCACGAACGTATCCGGGGGCCAGAAGCAGAGGCTCTGCATCGCCAGGGCTTTATTGAAAAAGCCGAAGATCCTGATCCTGGACGACTCCACCAGCGCGGTGGACACGGCCACGGATGCCAAAATCAGGCAGGCTTTCGCCCAGGCCATCCCGGGCACCACCAAGCTGATCATCGCCCAGAGGATTTCCAGCGTGGAGCATGCGGACAAAATCATCGTCATGCATGACGGGCAGATCGACGGATTCGCCTCCCATGAGGAGCTGCTGGAGACCAACGAGATCTACAGGGAAGTCTATGAGGCCCAGATGAGCGGCAGCGGGGATTTCGATGAAAAATAAAGGGCGTGTACACAGTGCGGTACGACAGGAGGTATATGACATATGGCAGCAGAGAAGAACCAGAATATGAATAAAGGCCCGGGCGGCCATGGACCCGGCGGCCCGAGAGGCCCCAGAGGCCCCAGGCCCAAGATAGAGAACCCCGGAAAGCTGTTCAGGCGGGTCATGGGCTATACATTGAAGGATTACGCGGCGGGATGGATCGTGGTGGTGCTGTGCATCGTGGCCACCGTGTACTCCAGCCTGCAGGGAACCATGTTCATGCGGACCCTGATCGATTCCTACATCCTGCCGCTTATCGGCAGGGAGAATCCGGACTTCGGGCCGCTGCAGGGAGCCATCGTCAAAGTGGCATGCTTCTACGCCCTGGGCGTCGTCGCGTCCTTCACCCAGTCCAGGATCCTGATCAACATCGGGCAGGGGACCCTGCGGAACATCCGCAATGACATGTTCGGCAAGATGGAGTCCCTTCCTATTAAATATTTCGACACCCACGCCCACGGCGACATCATGTCCATGTACACCAACGACATCGACACCCTGCGCCAGATGATCAGCCAGAGCATCCCCCAGATCATCAACAGCGCCATCACCGTGGTCAGCGTCTTCGCCTGCATGCTGGTGCTGGACATCCCGCTGACTTTGGTGACTTTGCTGATGGTGGGCATCATGCTGGTGGCCACCAAGAAAATCGGGGGCCTGAGCAGCCGGTATTTCCTGGCCCAGCAGAAGGCCATCGGCGCGGTGAACGGCTGTGTGGAGGAGACCATGACCGGCCAGAAGGTGGTGAAGGTGTTCTGCCATGAGCAGGAGAGCCTGAAGCAGTTCAACGAGCTCAACGACCAGCTCTTCGAGAGCGCCTACCAGGCCAACCGCTTCGCCAACATCATGATGCCGGTGAACGCCCAGCTGGGGAACTTAAGCTATGTGGTCTGCGCCGTGGTGGGCGGCATCCTGGCCATCACGGGCGTGTCCGGCCTGACTTTGGGAGGCCTGGCCAGCTTCCTGAACTTCAACAAATCCTTCAACATGCCCATCAACCAGGTGAGCATGCAGTTCAACAGCATCATCATGGCCCTGGCCGGCGCGGACAGGATTTTTAAGCTCATGGACGAGAAGCCGGAGGTGGACGAGGGCTACGTGGAGCTGGTGAACGCCGTGCGGGGCGCGGACGGCGAGCTGAGGGAGAGCAAGGAGCGCACGGGGCTCTGGGCCTGGAAGCATTACCATAAGGCGGACAATACCACCACCTATGTGGAGCTCACCGGGGACGTGGTGTTCGACGGCGTGGATTTCGGCTACAATGACGACAAGATGATCCTGCACGACATCGTGCTCCATGCAAAGCCTGGCCAGAAGATAGCGTTCGTAGGGGCCACCGGCGCGGGCAAGACGACCATCACCAACCTGATCAATCGTTTCTACGATATTCAGGATGGAAAGATACGGTACGACAATATCAACGTGAACAAGATCAAAAAGGCGGATCTGCGGCGCTCCCTGGGAATCGTGCTCCAGGACACCCACCTGTTCACCGGCACCGTCATGGAGAACATCCGCTACGGCAAGATGGACGCCACGGACTCCGAGGTGAAGAAGGCGGCGGTGCTGGCCAATGCCCACGGGTTCATCGTAAGGCTCCCGGACGGCTATGACACCATGCTCCACGGGGACGGGGCCAACTTAAGCCAGGGCCAGAGGCAGCTCCTTGCCATCGCCAGGGCCGCCATCGCGGATCCCCCGGTACTGATCCTGGACGAGGCCACCAGCTCCATCGACACCAGGACGGAGAAGCTGGTGCAGCAGGGCATGGACGCGCTGATGAAGGGCCGGACGAACTTCGTCATCGCCCACAGGCTCTCCACGGTGCGCAACAGCGACTGCATCATCGTGCTGGAGCAGGGCCGCATCATCGAGCGGGGCACCCACGATGAGCTCATGGAGCAGAAGGGGAAGTATTACCAGCTCTATACTGGAAATGCGGTCACCGTGTAAAAAATCCTTGCTTTTTTCGGCGGACAGGACTATAATGGATTTTGTCAAATAAACGAAAATTCTTCGGGGTCGGGTGACCTCTGCGGGATGCGTATGCATGTCCCGTAGGCGGAATTCCCTACTGGCGGTATAGTCCGCGACCCGTGACAGGCGAAGGGCAAAGCGCCCAGGCCCGCCACGGCTGATTCGGTGAAAGTCCGGAACCAACAGTAAAGTCTGGATGAAAGAAGAAGTATCTGTCACAGGTTTATTTCAGGCGGCATGTCCTGGCTGCAGCAGGCTGCCCTGGAAGTACATCCTGTGTGCAGAGGTATGGAAACCCCCCCCGAATCGTCACGGTTCGGGGCTTTTTCATGCGCAGGCCCGCGCAGAGGAAGAATTTTCCAAAACAATCTTTAGAAAAGTGGAGGAAAAGTAAAATGAATGAATTGTTGCAAAATGTGGCGGAGAACGCCATGTACGTACTGAGCTTCTTTATGATCATCGTGCTGGTATTCCTGGCGGCGCTGCTGCTTGAAAAGACAGCCGGGAAAAAGAACGGCGTGACAGGGCCGGTCTTCACCACCAGGAAGCTGGCCATGATCGGCATGTTCTCCGCCATCGCCATGATCCTGCATCTGTTCGACTTCCCGCTGCCCTTCGCCCCCGGCTTCTACAAGCTGGACTTCAGCGAGCTGCCCATTCTGGTGGGAGCGTTCGCTTTCGGCCCGGCGGCAGGGGTGATGATGGAGTTCATCAAGATTCTGCTGAAGCTCTTCATCAAGGGGACTTCCACGGCCTTCGTGGGCGACCTGGCAAACTTCGTCATCGGCTGCAGCTTCATCCTGCCCGCCTCCGCCATCTATGCCTTCCATAAGAGCAGGAAGACGGCGATCGCGGCCTGCGCCGTCGGCACCGCCATCCTCACCGTGTTTGGCACCGCCTTCAACGCCGTCTATCTCCTTCCGGCGTTCTCCAAGCTCTACGGCATGCCCCTGGAGAGCCTGCTGGAGATGGGCAGCGCCGTGAATCCGCTGGCGGAAGGCGGCATCATCAGCTTCGTGGTGGCCTGCGTGGCGCCCCTGAACCTGATTAAGGGAGCCGGCGTGTCCCTGGTGACGCTGCTGATCTACAAACCTCTGAGCCCCATCATCAAAGCCGGACAGGATACGGCTGAGATTCGCCGCATTGCGGGACGGCTGCAGTAAAATTTCTTGCTTTTTTCGGATTTTTAGAGTAAAATGACAGATGGACACAAAAGCACCTGCTCTGTGGGTGCTTTTTCGTGGAATAAAATGCGACAGGCCGATTTCGGGCGGCAGAGGAGAAGTATGCTGGAACTGACCATCAAGATAGAAGCAGGGGATTTATACGACTACATGCTGCGGCATTCCTACAACAGCCCGGCGGGCATCCTGGGCAGCGCTTTCGGCGGGGTTCTGATTCTGTTCGCCCTGGCCACGAAGCAGTGGATTTTCATCGTTCTGGGGCTGGTGATGCTGCTCTATCTGCCATGGACGCTTTTTTTGAGGAGCAGGAGCCAGATTCTCTCCAATGCCGCATTCCAGGAGCCGCTTCACTATACTTTGGACGACGAGGGACTGACCATCTCCCAGGGGGATGCCCAGGAGAAGATGGCATGGGAATACATGCACAAGGCGGTGTCCACCGGCCGGAGCATTATCCTCTACACCTCGCCCGTCAATGGGACGATTTTCCCCAGACGCCAGTTGGGAGACCGGCAGGCGGCGGTGATTGAGATGATTTCCACCCACATGCCCCCGGCCAAGGTGAAGATACGCGCCTGAGGCTTTCTGGGCAGCAGGGAAGAGGGAGACAGGCCGCGGGACGGCGGAGCACAGAGGGACAGGGCACGGGCTAGAAATAAACTGCAAGGCGGAAGCGGGCGGGCACGATGCCGCACGTCCGCACAGGCCACGGCTTCGGACAGACAGGGAAACGAATGGATATAGACGTAAAAAAGATAATAGAAGAACTTGATACAGATAAGACGGCGGTTCTGGAGTCCCGGTCCGCAGCGGACACGGCCGCGCTGGGGCAGTGTCTGGGAGAGATATGCGCGCCGGGCCAGGTCTATACCCTGACCGGGGACCTGGGCGTGGGCAAGACCGTGTTCACCCAGGGATTCGCCAGAGGCCTGGGCGTGGAAGGCCCCGTGAACAGCCCTACCTTTACGATATTACAGGTATATGAGGACGGCAGGCTGCCATTCTACCATTTTGACGTCTACCGCATCGCGGATGTGGAGGAGATGGAGGAGATCGGCTATGAGGACTGCTTTTACGGGGAGGGAGTCTGCCTCATAGAGTGGGCCAATCTGATAGAGGAGATCCTGCCGGAGGATTCCATACAGGTGACCATAGAAAAGGATCTGGAAAAAGGCTTCGACTACAGACGCATTCATGTGAAAAGATTTTCCAGGTGATTGGATGTGCTGTCAGAGGACGTAAAGGGAAGGAAGATATGAAGATATTAGGGATGGACAGTTCCGGTCTGGTGGCCAGCGTGGCTATCGTGGAGGACGATGCATTGGTGGCGGAATACACCACGAATTATAAAAAGACACATTCCCAGACGCTCTTGCCAATGCTGGAGGAGCTGCGGGACATGGTGGAGCTGGACATGGACACCATCGATGCCATAGCCATAGCCTCCGGCCCCGGCTCCTTCACGGGGCTGCGCATCGGCTCCGCCACCGCCAAGGGGCTGGGCCTTGCGCTGGGGAAGCCTCTGGTGGAGGTGCCCACCCTGGAGGGGCTGGCGTGG
>CAMQOJ010000207.1 GCA_947003375.1 uncultured Lachnospiraceae bacterium | reverse complement strand
GAGATCCTCATCTGTCTCGTGGGCTCGGAGATGTGTATAAGAGACAGACTATAATGTCTTAGAATGTCATGATATGTCAGCATTCTTTTACCAGTTTTGAGACTGGCTTATTTTCAGGAAGGATGATTTTGCATGGAATTTACTACAAAAACTGCCGCTCATTGCGATGCCAATACCGAAGCACTTCTCGGCGATGCCAATGCATTTCTTGGCGATGCCGATGTACTTCTCGGCATTGATATAGGCTCCACCACGGTGAAGATCGCGATTCTGGACGAAGCGCACCGCATCCTGTTCTCAGACTATGAGCGCCACTTTGCCAATATCCGGGAGACCCTCTCCAGGCTCCTGGACAAAGCATATCAGCAGTTCGGCAACCTGACCCTGCATCCCATGATCACGGGAAGCGGCGGCCTGACCCTGGCAAATTGCCTGGAGGTGCCCTTCACCCAGGAGGTCATCGCAGTGTCCTCCGCCCTGCTGGAGCTTGCGCCCAGGACGGACGTGGCCATCGAGCTGGGCGGCGAGGACGCGAAGATCATATATTTCGAGGGCGGCAATGTGGAACAGCGCATGAACGGCATCTGCGCCGGGGGCACCGGCTCCTTCATCGACCAGATGGCATCCCTGATCCAGACGGACGCCGCCGGGCTCAACGAATACGCCAAAAACTACAAGTCCCTCTACTCCATCGCCGCCCGCTGCGGCGTGTTCGCCAAGACGGACATCCAGCCCCTGATCAACGAGGGGGCCACAAAGGAGGACCTGGCCGCCTCCATCTTCCAGGCCGTGGTGAACCAGACCATCTCCGGCCTGGCCTGCGGCAAGCCCATCCGGGGATATGTGGCGTTCCTGGGCGGCCCGCTGCATTTCCTGTCGGAGCTCAAGGCGGCTTTCATCCGGACGCTGCATCTTGACGACAGGCACACCGTCAATACGGACAACTCCCATCTGTTCGCCGCCATAGGCTCCGCCCTGAACGCAAAGGAGGACGTCTCCTGCTCCATGGAGGAGATGCTGCGCAGGCTCTCCTCCGACATCAAGATGGAGTTCGAGGTGGAGCGCATGGAGCCCCTTTTCGCCGACAGGGCCTCCTATGACGCTTTCAGGGAGCGCCACAGGAAAGCCCATGTGGGCACGGCCCGTCTGGCCGACTATAAAGGCAACGCGTTCCTGGGCATCGACGCCGGCTCCACCACCACCAAGATCGCTTTGGTGGGGGAGGACGGCTCCCTGCTCTATTCCTTCTACAGCAATAATGACGGCAGCCCCCTGAAGACCGCCGTCCGCTCCCTGAAGGAGATCCATGAGCAGCTGCCGGAGGGCGTGCGCATCGTGCGCTCCTGCTCCACAGGCTACGGCGAGGCCCTGATGAAGGCCGCGTTCCTCCTGGACGACGGCGAGGTGGAGACCGTGGCCCATTACTATGCCGCCGCCTTCTTCAACCCCGATGTGGACTGCATCCTGGACATCGGGGGCCAGGACATGAAATGCATCAAGATCAAAGACCACGCAGTGGACAGCGTGCTGCTCAACGAGGCCTGCTCCTCGGGCTGCGGCTCCTTTATCGAGACCTTCGCCAAATCCCTGAACTACAGCGTGGAGGATTTCGCGGAGGCCGCCGTCTTCGCGGAGCATCCCATCGACCTGGGCACCCGCTGCACCGTGTTCATGAACTCCAGGGTGAAGCAGGCCCAGAAGGAGGGCGCGGGGGTCCCGGACATCTCCGCGGGTCTGGCCTATTCCGTGATCAAGAACGCCCTGTTCAAGGTCATCAAGGTATCCGATGCCTCGGAGCTTGGGCGCAACATCGTCGTCCAGGGCGGCACCTTCTACAATGACGCCGTCCTGCGCAGCTTTGAGAAAATCGCGGACTGCCAGGCCATCCGGCCCGATATCGCGGGCATCATGGGCGCTTTCGGCGCGGCGCTGATCGCCAGGGAGCGCTTCGAGGAGGGCTACATGACCCACATGCTCTCCTACGAGAAGCTCTGCGCCCTGAAGTACGAGACCAGCATGGCGAAGTGCCGGGGCTGCACCAACAGCTGCCGCCTCACCATCAATAAATTCTCGGGAGGCCGTCAGTACATCTCCGGCAACCGCTGCGAGCGGGGCATCGGCGGACAGAAGAATGCCCACGATGTGCCCAATCTCTTCGACTATAAGCTAAAGCGCCTGTTCTCCTATGAGTCCCTGGCCCCAGACCAGGCTCCCAGAGGCACGGTGGGCATCCCCAGGGTGCTGAACATGTATGAGAACTATCCCTTCTGGCATACCTTTTTCACGAAGCTGGGATACCGGGTGGTCCTCTCCCCCAGCTCCAACCGCCAGATCTACGAGCTGGGCATCGAGTCCATCCCCAGCGAGTCGGAGTGCTACCCCGCCAAGCTGGCCCACGGGCATGTGGAGTGGCTGATCAGGCAGAAGGTGGACTTCGTCTTCTACCCCGCCCTGTTCTATGAGCGGGACGAGGTGGAGGGGGCCACCAACCATTACAACTGCCCCATCGTCACCTCCTACTCCGAGAACATCAAGAACAATGTGGAGGCCATCGGAAACGGGCAGGCAACGCTGCGCAATCCCTTTCTGTCCTTCCGGGATATCTCCACCGTCACGGAGGCCCTGACCAGGGAGTTCGCGGAGCTGCCCGCCAGGGAGGTGGCCGCCGCCGCTGCGGCCGGCTGGGAGGAGCTGGACCGCACCCGCATGGACATGAGGAAGAAGGGGGAGGAGACCATCGCCTGGCTCCAGGAGACCGGAAAGCGCGGCATCGTCCTGGCCGGACGCCCTTACCACATCGACCCGGAGATCAACCACGGTCTGCCGGAGATGATCGCCTCCTTCGACCTGGCGGTGCTGACGGAGGACTCCGTCTCCCACCTGGGCTGCCCGGAGAGGCCCCTGATCGTCTCGGATCAGTGGATGTACCACTCCAGGCTCTACGCCGCCGCCAGCTTCGTGCGGACAGTGGACTATCTGGACCTGATCCAGCTGAACTCCTTCGGCTGCGGCCTGGACGCGGTGACCACGGATCAGGTGAGCGACATCCTGTCCGGCTCCGGCAAGATATACACCTGCCTGAAGATCGACGAGGTGAACAATCTGGGGGCCGCCAGAATCCGAGTGCGCTCCCTGCTCTCCGCCATCAAGGTGCGGGAGAAGAGCCATAAGGAGCGCACGCTCCACTCCTCCGCCATAGAGAAGGTGCCCTTCACCGAGGAGATGCGCAGGGACTATACCATCATCTGCCCCCAGATGTCCCCCATCCACTTCGAAATCATGCAGTCGGCCTTCAGTGCCTGCGGCTACAATTTCGTAGTCCTGGACAACGACAACCGCCATTCCGTGGACGTGGGGCTGAAATATGTGAACAATGACGCATGCTACCCCTCCCTGCTGGTGGTGGGGCAGATTATGGAGGCCCTGCAGTCGGGACGGTACGACCTGCAGAAGACTGCCATCGTCATGAGCCAGACCGGAGGGGGCTGCCGGGCCACCAACTACGTGGGCTTCATCCGCAGGGCCCTGCAGAAGGCGGGCATGGAGCAGATTCCCGTGATTTCCCTGAACCTGGCAGGCATCGAGAGCAATCCCGGCTTCCACCTGAACGCCGACCTGCTGATCCGCGCGGCTCTGGCCGCCCAGTTCGGCGATATCTTCATGCGCTGCGTATACCGGATGCGCCCCTATGAGGCAGCCCCGGGCAGCGTAGACGCCCTGCACAGGAAATGGGTAAAAAAAGCACAGAATTTCGTCTCCTCGAAGCATGTGAACCTGTTGGGATTCGGCAGGATGTGCCGGAACATCATCCGGGAGTTCGACGCAGTCCCCATCCTGGACGTCAAGAAGCCCCGGGTGGGCATCGTGGGGGAGATTCTGGTGAAGTTCTCTCCCGCGGGCAACAACCATCTGGTGGAGCTTCTGGAGAGCGAGGGGGCGGAGGCCATGGTGCCCGACCTGATGGACTTCATGCTCTACTGCTTCTACAACCAGATCTACAAGGCGGAGCATCTGGGCACCAGCAGGAAAACCGCCCGCGCCTGCGCCCTGGGTATCTGGACCATAGAGCATGTTCTCCGGGGAAGCATGGTGAAGGAGTTCCGGAAATCCAGGCACTTCACCCCTCCTTCGCCCATCCGGACAATCGCCTCCTACGCGGAGCCCATCGTCTCCATCGGCAACCAGACCGGAGAGGGATGGTTCCTCACCGGGGAGATGGTGGAGCTGATCCGCGAGGGCGTGCCCAACATCGTGTGCACCCAGCCCTTCGGCTGCCTGCCCAACCATGTGGTGGGCAAGGGGGTCATCAAGGCCCTGCGCAAGCGCTATCCGGAGTCCAATATCGTGGCCATCGACTACGATCCCGGCGCCAGCGAGGTGAACCAGCTGAACCGGATCAAGCTGATGCTGTCCACGGCACAGAAGAACCTGAACAGTAAAGCCGAGAATGCTTCAGATTAGAAAGGAAAACGCACTATGCCAGGAATCGTCATCGAAAAACACAAGACCATCTGCAGCAGCGAACAGCCAATGACCACATTGTACCTGATTTCCCAGGGGCGGGTGGAGGTACAGTGCCCAGGAGGCTCCTACCAGATCCGAAACGGAGATGTGGCGGGCATCTGCGAGATATGCTCGGAGATACACTTTCTGACCTACACCGCCCTGGAGGACACCACCCTCATACCCTACCCCCTGACCAGCCTGGAAGCCCTGGGCAATCTCATGCAGGTGCGCCCCGAAATCGCCAAGCTGTTCCTCCTCTCCCTGCTGCGTCAGTTCGACGCCATGCTGGAGCAGTGTTCCGTGTCCGAGGTCAGCAGCGCCAATCTCTACCGCAGGCTCCAGACGGACTGCGCCCTGTACGCGGACCTGTGCGAGCGGCACAAGGCCCCCTCCCGGATTCCCCCGGAGGTGGAGGCAATCGCACCCAGCCTGGAGGACTCCTGCGATGAATGGCTGAGCAGGTATTATTCCGCGCTGCAGCGCATCTACATGGGCGCGGACGCAGGCGTGCTGCTGCAGGAGCCGGGGCTGTCCCTGGGGGCGCTCCGTAAGGGCTCCCTGGACCTGAACAAGTCCTACCGGGTGATGGAGGCCCAGGCCCAGTACCGCTCCCAGATCATAGACTGCTATTTCAATCCCTCGGGGAACGACCTCTTCGATGCCATGACCAAGCTCTACTACCGCCTCCGCCAGGAGGGGCAAGACACCGGCGGGCTGTACGAAAGCATCTCCCAGATGCTCTGCCTGCCCGACGAATATGAAATCCCTCCCGAGGCCCAGGCCGAGACCCGGGTGGAGGCCTTCCGCCGGAAGGAGGGCGCCCTCCAGCATCCCCAGGCGTCCACAGGCACCGGGGACGGCTCCGATGCGGACATCCTCCAGCTCCTGGAGGGCTCCCTGGAGACCATCCTGGACTATGCCGGGCTCGACGGCGACAAGGAAGCGGCCTTCCGGGAGCATGTGGTCCTCTACCGGGACACCAAGGACAAAAATTCCACGGACGACGAGTGCACCCGCCTGCGCAGGAAGCTCACGGACGAATTCTATCTCCTGTACACGGAGGTGTTCCTCCGCTCCCTGTCCGTGTCCGGCATGCCCCTCCCCGTGCGGATGTTCCTGTATTTCGGCTATGTGGACGAGAAGCTGGCAGGGGAAGACAATGCTGTCGCCCTCTACCGCCTGGCCAGCTATATGAGCGAGCCGGGCCAGATGGGTGTCTACACCTTCTACGACTGGCTGCTGGCCATCTATGACGGGGAGAAGAACCCCAGCCGCAGCGAGCTGGACGAGGATTACGACGACTTCGTCCACCTGCAGAAGAAAAAGAACAACCTCACCGCCGCCCAGGTGGCCGAGCTGGAGAACGATCGCATGGCCAAGGTGCGCTATGAGCTGGAGAACCTCTTCCCCAGCGCCAACAAGGTGACCTATGGCCGGGTGACCACCTTCTGCCCCCTGTTCACCGCCGAGAACATGCTAAAGGACCTGCGGGACTCCTTCGTCACACCGGAAAAGGTAGAGAGCGCCCTGACCATGCTGAAGAAGGTGGACTTCTCCGCCTTCTACCGTGAGACCATCGATTACGAGCTGGCCCAGGTCATGAACCGGGAGCCCATGCATGTGGAATACCTGCCCGACATCATCCTGATGCCCAACGCCGGAATCAGGGGGTCCCTGTGGCAGGAGATCGAGGGCCGCAAACGCAACAGCCCCAGCCGCATGATCCTGCCCGCGTTCTACATGGAGAGCCTGGACACAGCGATCGTCCGCATGACCGGCGAATTCCGCTGGGAGATGTGCAAGCGCATCCAGAGCGGCCGCTGGAACGATGTGTCGGAGCCTTCCCTGACCAGCGAATACTTCGACTACATGCAGTTCTACAAGAAGAACACGGAGCTGAGCAAGGATGCCAAGGAGAAGCTGCAGAACAGCCTGGTCCGGGCCAAGAACAGCTTCCGGGAGATGTTCGTCAGGGACTATATCACCTGGATCTTCTACGAGAGCAGCGGCTCGGCCAGGATGAACAAGGTGGCCCGCAGGATCCTGTTCCTGTACTGCCCTCTCCCCGCCTCCATGGACGCAGGGCTGGAGCAGAACCCCATGTTCTCCGAGCTCCTCAGCCGCCAGCGGATTCTGTCCGGACAGCGTGTGCAGAAGCTGAGCATGCTGCGCCAGAAGCTGCGCAACAGCAACACCCCGGTCCCGGACTACCTGGAGCAGGAAATCGCCTTCGCGTCCAGGAAGCTGGAGGCCAGTCAGTAAATCCCCGGAGGGAATGGAATCACAAGCCGTGGAAAGAACGGCGTGGAACCATTCCCTCCATTGTCATTCCTCCGAGGGTATATTATAATCAATACCAGGTCATGACCAGACTATCAGGAAAAGTCCGGTACACCGGAACTAAGCCCTCTCCCGGCTCTCCGGATCCGAAAGCTGCTTCGTGAGCGTCCTGCGCACATGGAAGTAGGCCGGAATCAGGAACAGGTCCGCGAACAGCCATGCCAGCGGGTTCCCCAACGCCACTCCCGTGAATCCAAGCATGGGCACCAGCGCGAATCCCACGATGCCTCTGGCCACCATCTCGAACACCCCCGCCAGGATGGCGAAGGCGGGGAATCCCATGCCCTGTATCAGGAAGCGTATGATGTTCACCAGGGCCAGCAGGGCGTAGAAAGCGGTATTGTAGATCATCAGCATCCGGGCGTTGCCGATGATCTCGCCCTCGGAGGCCTCCAGGAACAGCGCCGCCAGCGGCCTGCCCAAAAAGACGCTCACCAGCAGCGCGATCACGGAGTACCCTATCCCCAGCATGACGCAGGATTTCAATCCCTGGCCGATGCGGTCCAGCTTCTTCGCCCCAATGTTCTGCCCGCCGTAGGT
>CAMQOJ010000206.1 GCA_947003375.1 uncultured Lachnospiraceae bacterium | reverse complement strand
CGAGATCCTCATCTGTCTCGTGGGCTCGGAGATGTGTATAAGAGACAGGGTTATGCTCGCGGCGGGCTTAAAGAAAACGGATAAAACGGACAAATAACAGGGATATGGAATTTGTATAGAATAAGGAGGACTGACGAATGAAAGTAGGTATTATCGGTGCGGGCACCATGGGTGCCGGAATCGCGCAGGCATTTGCCATGACGGACGGCTATGAGGTATGCCTTTGCGACATCAAGCAGGAGTTCGCCGACGGGGGCAAGGCCAGGATTTTAAAGAACCTGAACTTCCTCGTAAGCAAGGAGAAGATCACCCAGGAGAAGGCTGACGCCATCTCCGCCAAGATTGTCACCGGCTTAAAGGACATCTGCACAGACTGCGACCTGGTCATCGAGGTTGCCCCTGAGAACATGCAGATTAAGAAGACCACCTTCAAGGAGCTTCAGGAGATCGTGAAGCCCGAGTGCATCTTCGCCACCAACACCTCTTCCCTCTCCATCACCGAGATCGGTGCCGGACTGGATCGTCCTATGATTGGCATGCATTTCTTCAACCCTGCCGACAGGATGAAGCTGGTGGAGGTCATCGCAGGCGCCAACACCCCCGACGAGCTGGTGGAGAAGATCAAGAACATCTCCGTGGAGATCGGCAAGACTCCCGTAGAGGTGAAGGAAGCTCCCGGATTCGTGGTGAACAGGATCCTGATTCCCATGATCAACGAGGCCATCGGCATCTACGCCGAGGGCATCGCCAGCGTGGAGGACATCGACACCGCCATGAAGCTGGGCGCATCCCATCCCATGGGGCCTCTGGCTCTGGGCGACCTGGTAGGCCTGGACATCGTGCTGGCCATCATGGAAGTGCTGCAGAACGAGACCGGCGATTCCAAGTATCGTCCTCATCCGCTTCTGCGCAAGATGGTCCGTGCAGGGAAGCTGGGCAAGAAGACCGGCGTAGGCTTCTACGACTACAGCAAGAAGTAAGATATGAATCAGGCGGAATTGCTTCTCCCGGCTTCGGGAGGGCGATTTCGCCCGTTGTGTGTACATTGGCTAGCAATGATTTTAAGAGAATAGATGGAGGAATGTGAATCATGGATTTTACGTTGCGCAAAGAACATGAAATGGCGCGCTCTCTGTTCAGGGAGTTTGCCGAAAAGGAAGTGAAGCCCCTGGCTCAGGAGGTGGATGAGACCGAGGAATTCCCCAGAGAGACTGCCCGCAAGATGGCGAAGAACGGCTTCCTGGGCATCCCCGTTCCCAAGGAGTACGGCGGACAGGGCTGCGACCCCCTGACCTATGTGATGTGCGTGGAGGAGCTCTCCAAGGTATGCGGCACCACAGGCGTCATCGTATCCGCACACACCTCCCTGTGCTGCGATCCCATACAGACATTCGGCACAGAGGAGCAGAAGCAGAAATACCTGGTTCCCCTTGCAAAGGGTGAGAAGCTGGGCGCATTCGGCCTCACCGAGCCCGGCGCAGGCACGGACGCTCAGGGCCAGCAGACCAAGGCCGTGGCGGACGGAGACGACTACATCATCAACGGCTCCAAGATTTTCATCACCAACGGCAAGGAAGCTGACGTATATGTCATTTTCGCAGTGACAGGCACCATCGAGAAGAGGGGCAGGAAAATCAAGGAGATCACCTCCTTCATCGTGGAGAAGGGAACCCCCGGCTTCACCTTCGGCACCAAGGAGAAGAAGATGGGTATCCGCGGATCCTCTACATACGAGCTGATCTTCACGGACTGCCGCGTTCCCAAGGAGAACATGCTGGGCAAGCTGGGCCAGGGCTTCAAGATTGCCATGCATACCCTGGACGGCGGACGTATCGGTATCGCTGCACAGGCTCTGGGCATCGCGGAGGGCGCTCTGGAGAGGACCATCGCCTACACCAAGGAGAGGAAGCAGTTCGGCAAGCCCATCGCCGCCCTGCAGAACACCCAGTTCCAGCTGGCTGACATGGCCACCAAGGTAGAGGCCGCGCAGCTTCTGGTGTACAAGGCAGCCATGGCCAAGGCCACCAAGAAGGAGTACGGCTTCGAGGCCGCACAGGCCAAGCTCTACGCCGCAGAGGTAGCCATGGAAGTCACCACAAAGGCTGTACAGCTCCACGGCGGCTACGGCTACACCAGAGAGTACGATGTGGAGCGCATGATGCGCGATGCCAAGATTACTGAGATCTACGAGGGCACCAGCGAAGTCCAGAGGATGGTCATCAGCGCCGCGCTTCTGAAATAAGTGAGAGCGAAAAACCAAGTCATAGAAAAAAGAATATAAGGAGTGAAAATACAATGAAAGTTGTTGTTTGTATCAAGCAGGTTCCCGATACCAAGGGCGGCGTGAAGTTCAATCCCGACGGTACTCTGGACAGAGCTGCCATGATGACCATTATGAACCCTGACGACAAGGCGGGCGTGGAAGCTGCCCTTCGCCTGAAAGACCAGTATGGCGCTGAGGTCACCGTGGTGACCATGGGTCTTCCCAAGGCTGAGGACGTGCTGCGCGAGGCTATGGCCATGGGCGCGGACAAGGGCGTTCTGGTCACAGACAGAGTGCTGGGCGGCGCAGATACCTGGGCTACATCCCAGACCCTGGCAGGAGCTCTGCGGAACATGGAGTACGACCTGATCATCACAGGCCGCCAGGCTATCGACGGAGATACCGCACAGGTAGGCCCCCAGATTTCCGAGCACCTGAACATCCCTGTCATCTCCTACGCTCAGAACCTGAAGATCGAGGGCGACAGCGTCATCGTGGAGCGTCAGTATGACGACAGATATCATGTGCTGAAGGCCAAGATGCCCTGCCTGATCACTGCCCTGGCAGAGCTCAACGAGCCCAGATACATGACTCCCGGCGGAATCTTTGATGCCTGCAAGGCTGAGCTCACCGTGTGGGGCAGAGCGGACCTTAAGGATGTGGAGGACTCCAACCTGGGCCTGAAGGGATCTCCCACCCAGATTGCAAAGGCTTCCGATAAGGTGAGGAAGGGCGCCGGCGAGAAGGTGGCTTTGGATCCCGCTGAGGCCGTGGACTACATCGTGGGCAAGCTGAAGGAGAAGCATGTGATCTAATCCGGCTAAGGCTGTTAGGAAATGTGAATATATTACGCAATCAATAGGAGGACAAAATGAATTTAGAAGAATATAAGGGCGTATATGTCTTCGCGCAGCAGGTGGACAATATCGTCAATAGCATTGCTTTCGAGCTGATCGGCAAGGGCAAGGATCTGGCTGCGGATCTGGGAACCGAAGTGACTGCTGTGCTGGTGGGAAGCGGCGTGAAGGGGCTGGCGGACGAGCTGGCCGAGTACGGCGCTGACAGGGTAATCGTGGTGGATGATCCCGAGCTGAAGGAGTACAGGACTGAGCCTTATGCCCATGCGCTTTCTTCCGTCATCGAGAAGTATAAGCCGGAAATCTTCCTGGTGGGCGCTACCGCTATCGGCCGTGACCTGGGCCCCCGTGTATCCGCGAGAATCCACACCGGACTCACCGCAGACTGCACACAGCTTGACATCGGCGATTTCCCGCTGAACCCCGTGCCCGGCAAGGAGCAGAAGCACAACCAGCTCCTGATGACCCGTCCCGCTTTCGGCGGCAACACCATCGCCACCATCGCATGCCCTGATTTCCGCCCCCAGATGGCTACCGTGCGTCCGGGCGTCATGCAGAAGAAGGAGAGGCAGGCCGGCGTGAAGGCCAATATCGAGGAGTTCAATCCCGGATTCACCCCCAACCACAATTATGTGGAGATTCTGGAGGTCGTGAAGGCTGTGTCCGAGACCGTTGACATCATGGATGCTAAGATTCTGGTGTCCGGCGGCCGCGGAATGGGCAATGCGGAGAACTTCAAGATTCTGGAGGATCTGGCAGAGGTGATCGGCGGCACCGTGAGCTGCTCCCGTGCCGTGGTGGACGCTGGCTGGAAGCCCAAGGATCTCCAGGTAGGACAGACCGGCAAGACCGTGCGCCCCAATGTGTACTTTGCCATCGGCATCTCCGGCGCCATCCAGCACCTGGCAGGCATGGAGGAATCCGACATCATCATCGCCATCAACAAGGACGACACAGCCCCCATCTTCGATGTGGCTGATTACGGCCTGGTAGGCGATTTGAACAAGATCGTGCCCGCCCTCACCGAGAAGCTTCGCGCGGAGTTGGCCAGCAAGAACTGATTGCCGTAAAAGAAGAAACACATAGACGGAAAACTATAGACTTCCGGGAATCCAGGGCGTATGCCGGATTAGGCGGAAGCCCATAAGGAAGTATATGAAGTCTCCGGCAAAACCGGCGTGGCATAGGCCACGCCGGTTTCTCTGTGCCGCTGACTGGTTCCGGTTTTTGAAGTGGGATTCGGCAGTCTGAGATATATCCCTCTACTATTCATTACATTTTTAGAGGGTTATCCAATGCTATCATGAAATAACTGCTGCTCACACCAATCGGCTCCAATACTTCCGCCGCCGTAATATCCCTGACGCTGGCTGCAAGCCCTCCGGTTCCATGCGCACAGAAAGGTACAACAGTCTTACCCGACAAAGCATATTCTCCTCAAATTCAGAATCATATTGCTGATCGGAAAAATAATGACCTCCGAACCAGTCCTGATGATTCTTTCCCGCAATATTTAATCGTTCCATTCCAACGCCTCCCGCAGTCAGATTTTCTGGTTCCCTGCAGACCACACATGACTTTCCTTTGCAGTATCCTGTGTATTCTGCGCCATCACGCCCACCAGTTTGTGCGGTATATAAAGTTCCTCCAAATAGGAAAATTCTTCTTCCGATAATTTCAGCTCCGCCGCCTTTGCCGCGCCCTCCACATGATGAAGTTTCGTTGCGCCGACTATCGGCGAGGTTACTTTTGTCATAAGCCATGCAAGAGAAATCTCCGTCATAGAGACGCCTCTTTTCTCTGCCAGGAGCGCAACCCTTCTGATAATTGCGCCGTCCTGCTCTGCGGTAGCGTCATATTTCAGCCGTGCGTAACTGTCCTCCTGCATACGCTTTGAAGTTTCGCCGGGATATTTCGCAAGTCTGCCTCCTGCCAGTGCGCTGTAAGGTGTCATGGCAATCTGATCTTCACAACAGAGCTTTGCCATTTCCCGTTCTTCTTCCCGGAAAATGAGATTGTAATGATTCTGTACGGATATAAATTTTGCGAACCCTTCTTTTTCCGCCAGTGCATTTGCCCTGACAAGCTGATAAGCATAACAGTTGGCAATGCCGATATAGCGGGCTTTTCCCGCCTTCACTACATGATCCAGTCCCTCCATGATGTCATAAAGAGGTGTTTCATAGTCCCACATATGATAGATATATAAATCTACATAATCCATGCCAAGATTGATAAGGCTTTTGTTTATCATCCGCTGGATATGCTGCTGCCCGGTAATGCCTGCCTTGATTTCTTCCTGTGTGCGGGGAAGGAATTTCGTAGCCACAACCACCTCGTCACGCCTTGCATAATCCCGCAGCGCACGTCCAAGATACTGCTCGCTGGTTCCGCTCTGGTATCCTATGGCTGTGTCAAAGAAATTAACGCCCAATTCCAGCCCCCGGCGGATGATTTCACGGGAATGTTCCTCGTCAATCGTCCATGTATGCTGTCCGTTTCCCGCCTCACCAAATCCCATACACCCCATACAAATGCCGGAAACATTCAGCCCGGAAACGCCTAATTCACGATATTGCATGATTTCCACCTCCTATGCCTTTGCGGTTACACCGCTTGCCGAAAATATGCAGTACACTTAAATGACCTGAAAATTTTTCCATCTACCGGACTTTTGCCGCAGAATAAAGATAACCGCCCGGATTATCCAGTCGCATACCATAGCAGCCGCAATGCCGATGACTCCCATATCAAGGACAATACCGAGAAGCCAGGTCAATAACAGCCGGCCTGCAATCGTGGACGCAATGGAAACATACATGGTAAATTTCACGTCCCCCGCCGCCCGAAGCCCATTGCTGACCGCGCCGGAAAACGGAAAGGCCGCCGCATTGAATACATTATGAATCAGCACCAGCCAGACAACAAGCCGCTTTGTCTCCGGTTCCAGTGCATAGAACCTTAGAAAGAGCGGTGTCAGAAGAAATACAATCAGGTTCCATGCCGTAGAAATCAGGAGCGTAATCCTCGTCAGCTTTTTGAAATAATAGTCCGCTCCTTCCGTATCCCGGTTTCCCATACACTGTCCAATCACTGTGATAAATACCGGCCCCATCGCCACACCTGCCAATGCTGCCAATGACCAGATGCTTTGCGCCACTCCGTTAGCCGCAATCTGATAAGTTCCAAAAAGGGCCACAATGCTGCTAAGAGCCACCTTCACCAACTGGAATACACCGTTTTCCAGACCATTGGGGACAGCAATCCGCAAAATTTTTCTCATGGAATCGCCGCTCCACTTAAAAATCCATTCCCACTGATAAAATACCTCATTTTTTCTGCGAAAGCACAGCCATGTAATCATCACAGCCGAAAATGTCCGGGCAATGAAAGAAGGATATGCGACACCCGCCACTCCTGCATGAAGCACAAATACGCCGATTAGATTTCCGATCACGTTGACAATATTGGAAACCACGGACAGATACATGGTTACATTCGTTTTCCCAAGACTGCGGCAGACTGCTGCGCCGGAATTATAAACCGCCAATGCCGGATAGGAATATGCCGAAATCCGAAGATAGGTCACACAGGCCTCCATGACGGAATCCTCGACCTTGCCGAACATCAGACGCAATATCCATTCATTTCCCAACAGTACCAGTCCTGCCGCAATGCCCGAAAAAACGGTGGAGAACAACAAAAGCTGACTGGCAGAAGCTCCCGCAGCACCCTTTTCATTTCTGCCGATATACTGGCTGATCACAACCGCTCCACCGGATGCCAATGCAGTAAACAGATAGATAAAAATCGTATTGAATTGATTTACCAAAGAAACACCGGAAACGGCTGCCTCTCCCGCATAGCTTATTACCAGCGTATCCGCCAGTCCCACCAGCATAACCAAAAGCTGCTCGAAAAACAGCGGGACAATCATTCCTTTTAATTGCTTGTTAGAAAACGTTTCTGCTTTCTGTTTCATTTTTGTTTTCCCAGCCCAAGACCGTTTACCCATTCCATAACCGTTTCCTCCGAATCACTTCCGTTCAGCCGCCGTCCATCCAGCCACTCAGCGCCACTGGTAAGCTGCTCCAAATTGGAATCGCTGGAACCAATACCGCTGCCGCCGGAAGTGCAGAAAGGAACAATCGTCTTGCCGGAAAAATCATAACTTTCCATAAAGGTGCTGACGATTCTTGGCGCTTCGCCCCACCAAATCGGATACCCTATAAATACAATATCGTATTGCTCCATGTTCTCCACCGAACCGGAGATAGCCGGACGTGCGGAAGGGTCATTCATTTCAATGGTACTGCGGCT
>CAMQOJ010000205.1 GCA_947003375.1 uncultured Lachnospiraceae bacterium | reverse complement strand
TCTTTGAACAGGTCTTACTATGCGGTCTTTCATGCAATGCGCTCAGCTAATGCCCTGAAGAACTTTGACTCATCCAAACATTCAGGTGTGATAGCATATTTTACAAAAGAATATCTGAAAACAGAAATATTGGACAGAAGCCTGGCTGTTATTATAAAAGAGAGTTCATTATGCAGAGAAAAGTCTGATTATGACGATTTCTATGTGGCGAGCAGGGCTGAGGCGGAAGAACAGCTTAAAAATGCAGAACATTTTGTTCAGCAGGTGGAAGAATATGTGAGTTCAAAGTGAGATGGAGACCTGTTTACAATCCTATCAAAACTTAAAATAATTAATATCTGGAAATCTACGTTTTTCAGGTGGTCAGCGAGAGGTAGCGGGCGGAAGAGGCTGAAATGCTGTATTTTATGGGAATCCAAATGTTTTCGGCGAAGGGATAATTATTGCAACTTGGTGTAAAATGGTGTAGATTTCTAGAGAAATGGTGTAAATCATTGGGAGGATATACAGGCGTTAGTGTACCGGCAAATGAGCGAGTATGTTATGGTCAATTATTTCTATGACAGGGAAGTGTAGTGTTGGTTAGCAAAAGGTAAAGAGTGCTATGAGTGTAAAAGGAGTGGTACTTTAGGTGCCACTTCCTTTGACAGTCAGGTAATGCGTATAATGTAGTTATTTAGTCTTTCTAACCGGGGCGATAACGTCGGAAGACGGTCTTGGTTTCAATGCTGCTAAAGTTCTTTTTCTTGACCTTGGATATATTACTCCCGGTTTTTCGTCATTCCTGTGGGGCAAATTTTTTAGCATGGCCAAGTCAAGTATTTTGTCGGGATTTTTGATGATGCCTTCTACCAGAATTTCTATATCAAAATCGATCATATTTGCTATTATGTATGCAGCTTCGAACGTAATTCTTTTTTCATCCAGCAACTGTTCAAGAGACCGAAGCAAATCGTCCGGCAGTTTAATGATGCGCCTGTACTTGCTCAAGGTTGCCGTGCTGATGCCAAGCCGGTTGGACATCTTGTCCCGGATAGTAATCCGCTTAGGCTTCTCTGTCAACTTGTGTCTACTTTGGACACAAGTTCCATTGTCCGTGCCGATAGCTGTCTCCTTTTCTAAATCTGTCCGCTTTCCCTGTCTTGAAGTTTCTTTGATAAGCGTCTCAATATATTTGACTGCTTCGAACCGCTGCGAATAACTCCAATCCAGAAAAGACTGCTGGTTCAGGTTGCTGTCGAAGAACAGTTCCAATGCCATATCATCAGATACCTTATATCTTACATCTGCCCTGATTGTATCATGCCCCAATGTCCTTACTGCCTTGACCCGGTTGTGGCCGCATAGAATCTCATACTTTCCGTTATCGGCAGGTCGGACGATGATGGGGCTTATTAGTCCTGTCTTTTCAATGCTGTCCATCAGCTGCTGCAGGCGCTCCCCTTTATATGCCTGTCCGGTATGGCCTTTAAAGGGAACCAGGTCTTCGAGCCTGATATCTTTCAACTCGCTGTCCATAGTATCCTCCTCTGTATTATATCTTAACAGCTTTGCGGTTTTAAGTCAAAAATATTTGCGCAAATGAAATATCCTCTTGCCAATCCTGAATATCTGTGCTACTATGAATTCGTTGCTGATGTGATACATTATGATACGAAAGGGGTGCTTGCCATGCAGAAGAACAGAGAAGACCAGAACAAAACAGAGGAACTGACAATCAAAGGTACAGCGCTCCATATGTGCTGCAGATAGCATTTTTCCACCAGGGCATTCTTTACAGAGCCGGAGAAGACTCTTACGAAAGCCTGCCTGTCGTGCAGGCTGCATGGAAGGGGAACCAGGAGACCGCACCTTGGTTCTTTCTGATGTTTGGGTAACTCCGTCATTCTCGCTTTGCTTTACTAGGCCAATTTGGCGGCTTGTAGCAAATCCTGAGAATATGAGGATACCCAAAGTACAGAAAGAACCCGCACCTTTGGGGTGCTTTTTTTGTGCCCATTTTTAAGGAGACAGAAATCATATGAAAACAGTAAAAGGCATCTATGCCGAAGCAAGGATATTCACAGAGGACGTAGAAGGATACGCGGAAGCGCAGGTAAAGATGATATGTGACAATGAAGTGGCCAGGGGCAGCAGGATCTGCCTGATGCCGGACATCCATCCCGGCAAGGTTGGGCCCATAGGCCTTGCCATGACGGTTACGGATAAGGTCATCCCGCAGCTCTTAGGTGTGGACATCGGCTGCGGCATGACCTGTGTGGAACTGAATAAGGAACATGCGGAGTTCCAGAAGCTGGACAGGGTCATCCGGGAGAACGTGCCCTCAGGTTTTGCAATAAGGAGGGAGCAGCACCACCTGGCGGAGGGATTCCCCTATGGAGAGCTCCGCTGTGCCCGGCATATCCACAGGCAGAAGGCGGAGAGGAGCCTGGGCACGCTGGGAGGCGGCAACCACTTCATAGAGCTTGACAGGGGGACGGATGGAAAGCTGTACCTGGTGGTGCACACAGGCAGCAGGCACCTGGGAGAGGAAGTGGCGGAATATTACACAAAGCTTGCCAGCGCCTCCCTGAAAAGAAGGGGGCTGGAGATTCCCTATTACATGAGCTATCTGGAAGGGGAGGAAAAAGAGGGCTATCTGGAGGATGTGCAGATTATCCAGGACTATGCCGAGGCCAACAGGCAGATCATCGTCAGGGAGATCCTGAAAGGGATGAAATGGAAAGCAGCGGATCAGTTCTCGGTGGCACACAACTACCTGGATGCTTCCGGGATACTGCGGAAAGGGGCGATAGCCGCCGGAAAGGGGGACAGGGTGATTATCCCGGCGAATATGAGGGACGGCATCATCCTGGGCATCGGCCTGGGAAATGCAGACTGGAACAATTCGGCACCCCACGGCTCCGGCAGACGGCTGAAGCGGGAGGATGTGAAGGAACGGTATACCGTATCGGATTTCAAAAAGGAAATGGACGGTATCTACAGCAGCTGCGTGGGAGCGGATACACTGGACGAGGCGCCCTTTGCCTACCGCTCCATAGAGGAGATCGCGGGACAGATCAGGGACACCGTCCGGATAACGGAAATCCTGAAACCTGTCTATAACTACAAAGCCGGGAGCAGGAAATAGAAAGGCGCCCATACAGTACATGGACGGAGTGGCTACCAGCACACAGTAAAATCTGCCGTCAGCCCATGATGCTTGCTGCCCGTGAGCCAGGCGGCACTGCAGATGCTAACGGCCGTTAGCAGAAATTACAGACGGAGAGGATTGCGGGCTGAAGATCCATTCCTAATTCCGGGCACTGTATGGACGCCGGAACAAGAATATGAGGAGTAAATTTATGATAATCCAGATCAGTGCAGGACAGGGGCCGTCGGAATGCCAGCTGGCGGTGGCGAAGCTGTTTGCAGCACTCAAAAAAGAATATGGCGATTTCGATGTAATATCGGAGACCAAAGGCTATGGGAAGGGATGCCTTGATTCCGTCCGTTTCCGGACAAAGCATGACCTGAGCGGCCTGGAGGGGACAGTGCTGTGGGTCTGCAGGAGCCCGTTCCGCAGAAGCCATAAGCGGAAGAACTGGTATGTGGACGTGAGCGTCGTTCCGGACAGGGAGGAGACGGCATCGGAGGGGGAGTACCGCATGGAAAGGTTTCACTGCGGCGGAAAAGGGGGACAGAATGTGAATAAGGTGGAGACCGGCGTGCGGATTGTCCACATCCCAACAGGCATTGTAACCCAGTCTACGGAGGAGCGCAGCCAGCTCCAGAACAGGCGCAGAGCCATGGAGCGTATGCAGGAAAGGCTGTCGGCCCTCCAGCAGGAACAGCAGGCCCGTCAGAGAGAGGCAGCTTGGATGGAGCACTACCGCATTGTCAGGGGGAACCCGGTGCGTGTTTATGAAGGAGAGGAGTTCCTGCTGAAAAAGGACAAAGCTGCGGACAGCAGGCAGACACCTCCGATGGGAACACATTGACTGCCATGAGGGTCGCATAACCCCGGCAGTCAGATATATATTCTTATTATGATACGATAACAATCCCTGTGCCGGCTGCGGCATGGGGATTCCTTTCATTTACAGGAGGATTGCAGACTATGGACAGACCAATGACGACACAGGAACTCTTCAACAGGATATGTGATATCCTGAAGGAAAAAGGAAAGATGCCGGACATCCTGGATTATGGGATTGCCACGAGCGAGCCAGTTCCTATCAGGATTTACGAATTCGAGCTGAAGAACAACCTGGACTACGGAGGCAGCGAAGGAATCTATCTGGACTTATGGATAGAATATTTCGAGGATGATGGATGGGTCAAGAACGACATCGGCACATTCAAGACGCTGGAGGATAGCAGGGAGGCCATGCATGCCATGGCGGGGCTGCTGGCGGACTTCATCATCGAGGGGACTGCCTACATCAATGCCAACCTCGATGACTTCACATGGACAGGCGCAGACGTCTATGTATTTGGTGGCGATGGGGAGCGCACCGACTGGTGCTATTCCTGCAACAGCATGGAGAATGCTCTGGAGAAGAAGGATGAACTGTTGAAAAAATATCCGCAGGTAGTTGTAAGGGATAATGCGACACGGAAAGAGAAAATTTATGCCAGGAAGGGTACATGAGGATGATAATGCCGGGAAAAACGGATGATTCAGCGGGGACAGGAAGAAGGGGGTATTATACAGTGCTTCTGGAAGAGGGAGTAATGGCTGATGTCATGGCTGTTTATGGTACGGAGGATGGGGAGAGGCCGGATACGGTTTACGTCATGGAACTGGAAGATGGCGGAACAGTATACACTTATGAATCAGGCGGAAATTCTGTGGGTAGGGTCAGCGATTATGGAGTAAGCGAGAAAGAACTTATCTGCTTTGTGCTTTATTATATGGATGACCGTAAGAACCATAACACCGGGTAATCATAAGTGAGAACAGGACAGCAGAGAAAAGGATAGAGTGCCAGATTCGGAGTGAAGATATACAGAAAGGAAAGGCAGTATGATGGGAAGTCTGGATGGAGTAGGACAGATGGAGACATGCCCTGGAAGAAAGCCGGAGGGGTATGAGGACCTGTTCATATTCGTCCCAGAGGCGAGGCAGGTCATCCGCATCAGTGAAGGTACTGGTGACAACCTGTCCTGGGAGGACAGGGAGAAAGGGTATGTGGACTATATCTATTATGACCAGCACGAGCTTGGCGTGGACATGCCAGTGGCAGAGGGAGGGCAGGTGCTCCTGGAGGGCATGTTCAGGGACCTGTTCCGATGCACGGCGGACTGCGTACCGAGGGTGCTGGACATGGCATTTGGAAGGGACACCATCGGATATGCCATATTGGCATAGGGAGGGGCCTGGATAAGGACAGGCCAAGCGGTACGGATAGGCAAGGACGTTCATGGGGGCTAGGCCCCTGTCGATTAAGGAAAGTGAGGAAATGGAATGGTCAGGTTAGAGGAAGGGAAATACATCATCGGGTTCGATGACGGCTATCAGCTCGGTAAGACAGCGAACTTTGTATTCGATAACGGCATACATAGGCTGGGCGCCACGGAGCCGACGCTGAAAGAACACTCCCTGTTCTATGACGGGGAATACTTCAAGGTTGGAGAAGGCCGGGCAGCCATTACGGAGGATAAGGTCTCGGATGACGATGCAAGGCTGCGCACCATGGCGGCGGCAGCCATGGAACTTGGGGGTGCAGGAATCCATAAGGCGGAGGTCGTGCTCGCGGTGGGCCTGCCCTTTACAAATTATGGACGGGACAAGCCGAAGCTGATTGACTATTACAAACGGCAGGACAGGCTGAAATTCTCATATGAAGGGAAAGACTATTTCCTGGAGATAGGGAAGGTGATCGTCTGTCCCCAGTGCTATTCAGCCATCGCTACAAGGCTGGGGAATATGAAGGGCGACTACCTGGTGGTGGATATCGGGAGCAAGACCACGGATGTGGTGTATGTGCAGGATGGCCTCCCCATGGAGAGCAGGTCGATTACCATCGAAAAGGCCGTGGTGAAATGGATAAAGGAGATCCAGCGTGAGATGAAGGTGCAGACAGGGAAGGACATACCGGAGCATGAGATCATGAAGATTGCTTTGAAGGAAGACAGCAACCTGCCAGGTGCCTATGCGGAGCTTATTTGTGGGATGCTGCGGGAGAGGATGCAGTCCCTGGAGCTGGAGCTTGCGGAGAGGGGATACAGCATGGATTACCTCAACATCATTTATGTGGGTGGAGGTGCATTGCTGGCCCGTGACTATGCCGGCAGGTACCGGAGCCATACGGCTTATGACTGTGACCTGTGCGCCAACGCAAAAGGGTATGAGTTCCTTGCCAGGCAGATAGAGGGGAAGAAGGTGTCATAGTGGCTGAGAACCAGAAATCTATCTTCATCCGCTTCAATATGGACGACAGGTCTGACTGCGAACTGTATCAGAGGCTGATGGAGGAATCGGGCAGTGCATCTTCCCTGACGGCTTATGTAAAGAGGGTACTGGAAGAGTATTTCAGCCTGAACATTAAGATAGCTGACAGGCAGGAGTTCCATGACCAGATGCTTGCAGTCGTCCGGGAGGAGATGCAGCTGCAGGGAATGAAACTGGTGGGAGCGTTACTGGCGGGAATCGGTGCGGCGGGTACGCCATCCATACAGTCGGCAACAGTGTCAAATATGGCAGAACTGCCCGAGGTATGTGACGGACTTCCGGAGGAGCTGCAAGGAATCCTTGCGTATATCGGATAGGGACATCCATGGATTACGGCTCAATCTAATGACAGTCGAGATGCAGCAGGCGCTCCCGGGCGGGGTGCCTGTTGCATTTGTGCTGTAAAGTGTAAGCAATGTGCTGCAGAAAGGGCATTACGGAGGACTGTTTTGGTAAAATGATTGCACATCTGCAGCAGGATATAGCAGATGTGCAGCCGTGAAATGGAAGACATTAGGTGAACCAGGGGGATGTCCATCAGGCTGTTGTGTTTGAGGGCTGCTATTCCTCAGGGACTCCCAGGACTGCATGTCCATATTCATACAGCAGGTCGTTGGTTTCTTCAACATTCATCTTTTGGTTCAGGGAAAACAGGAGTATTGCATCCCGCGCATCCTTTGCGTATAATTTCCTGTATCCGGAAAGCTTTAGCATTGCCTGGGTTTCGTCAACGGACAGATGCATTCCGAAAGCTATAGCGATAAGCTTATTGCGTGACGGCATCCTGCGGCCGTCGAATATCTGGTATACATAGGTACGATTAAGCAGGGAATTCCGTACTACATCCGCTCTGCTGATACCTTTTTGCTCCAATAGCATCTTCAAATGTTCGGGCAGGCTGTGCGAAAGCATATGGTTGCCGTGTTTGTCAAAGTAGTCCTCAATATTGGCGGCGACTATGATTTCATGTTCCAGTTCTGAAGTTGACGGCATCCGTTTTGAGCTGACA
>CAMQOJ010000204.1 GCA_947003375.1 uncultured Lachnospiraceae bacterium | reverse complement strand
GCCGTCACCTCCTCTTTCCGCTGCTCCGACTCTGTGCTGAACTGGCTCTACGACGCCTACATCCGCACCCAGCGGAACAATTACCACGGCTGCATCCCCTCGGACTGCCCCCACAGGGAGCGGCTGGGCTACACCGGGGACGGCCAGTTGACCTGCGAGGCAGCCATGCTGACCCTGGACACAAAGCGGCTCTATGAGAAATGGTATCGGGACATCCTGGACAGCCAGGGGGCGGATACGGGACATATCCCCCACACGGCTCCCTTCCTGGGTGGAGGCGGAGGCCCCGGCGGCTGGGGCGGGGCGGTCTACATCCTGCCCATGGCCTATTACCGGATATATGGGGATACCCGCCTGCTGGAGCAGGGATACCCCGCCGTCCTGGGCTGGCTGGAGTATATGGACTCCCGCTGCAGCGGCGGGCTGATTGTCAGGGAGGAGGAGGGCGGCTGGTGCCTGGGCGAATGGTGCGCGCCCTCCACAGAGGACGGCATGGTCCCGCCTGAATTCATCAACACCTATTACTATATCCTGGGGCTGAAGGCCTTCGGGGAGATGGGGCGGATTCTCGGTCATCCGGAGCCCGCCTGGCTGGGGGAGCGCATCCGCGTCTGCCAGGAGGCCGTCCTGCGCGCCTGCTTCGACCCCGCCACCGGGGATTTCTGCGGCGGCAGGGGCGGCGCCAATGCCTTCGGTCTGAACCTGGGTCTGGGGGATGCGCGGACGAGGCAGAACCTGCTTTCCAGATATGCTTCCGCCGCCACTCTGGACACGGGCATCTTCGGCACTCCCGTGCTGCTGGAGCGGCTTTTCCGGGAAGGGGCCGCGGAGACTGCCTTCCGGCTGCTGTCGGGCACAGGGCCCGCCTCCTTCGGGCGGATGATGCAGGCCGGGGCCACCACCCTCTGGGAATACTGGGACGGGCAGCAATCCCACAACCATCCCATGTTCGGAAGCGTGGTAAAGCTGCTGTTCACGGAAATCCTGGGGATACGGCAGCAAGAAGACAGCCATGGCTTCCAAAATTATACTGTGGAACCGGCCCACATTCCCGCCCTCCGGTGGGCGGAGGGCTCCGTCCGGACAGAGGAAGGCACTATCTCCGTCAGGTGGAGCCGGAATGAAGACGGCCGCCTGGAACTTACAAGCCGTCTCACGCCCACAGGGATTGCGTGACAGCATCGAGACTCTCAATACAGAAAGACGTTAAGGAAATAGCGGCGAGCCGCACAAATCTTACGGCATTTGTACGGCTCTGTCTTACAAGTCACACTCCTTTTAGTCCCACCAGAAATACCAGACGGTAGACCGCCGCAGGGTGTCGGCCAGGGCTGCGATTTCTTCAAAGTTCTGATCCATGTCCGGGCAGAGGCCGTACTGCTCCACGGCCACCTCCATGGCTTCGTTCCCGGGGACTGAGGCCGGGAGGTGGAACTCCAGCTCGTCATGGGTCATAGCCGCAGGAACCGCGCCATGCTGCCGGAACCAGTATTTTGCTGCCGCCATCAGCTCCGGCGTGTCGGGGCAGTCATTCCAGTTGCCGAAGGACAGGTAGGCGAAAATCTCCCAGGGGTTCTTCACCGGGATTTTCGCCAGGATCAGAGGCCAGGTCATCTGCGTTCTTTCGCACCAATAAGAAGCGAAACGGGTGTTGAGTTCATCCTCTGTATCCGGTTGCGCGTCTTCCTCCATCTCGCCCAGGACTTCCTCCCAGTCCATGTCGTCGTCCTCGACATCTTCCTTGCGCTGGCCGATCAGCTCCTCTAAGACAGTTTTGCCGTCTTTAACGGGGGCGGCCAGCATCTTTTCCCGGTATTTTGCTACTTTCTCCGGGTGGAAGGCATAGTCGTCAGCGCCATCGTTTTCCGGGTCGGTGTTCAATACAAGGCACTCCCACAGGGTTTCGTCCACTTTCACCAGCAGGGGGATAAAGCCTTCCCGCACGCCGAGGCGCCGGGCATAGCGGTATGCCGACATGATGGGGTCATCGTCCCTCATGGAGGGAAAATAGGTGCATTCGCAGTCCAGGTACTTCATCATGGCCTGCGCCAGCTCTGAGGGCTCCAGGGTATCTTCGTCAAAGTCCTGGCTCTGCCAGTTGGTGAAGCGTCTTTCTATCACCTTTGCCATGGCCTGGTAATAGTCCTCGTCGAAGGGGAGGAACAGGTAGGCTTCCTCCTGGAATTCGTCAGAGTGATACCGGGCTTTGCCGAAGTATTCCAGGGCGTAGTCGTCAATGTCGGCGGGGTAGTACGGCTGGTCGTTTTCCCCGTAGTAGTATTGGGCAAAGGCCTGGCCCTGCCGGTTGAACAGGGCGGAGTGCAGGCAGCCGGACAGCTCTTCCCGGATGAATGTCCGCAGGTCTGTGTTGCCGGGGCGGGCTTTGGTCTGTTCTGTTATGACGCTGTATTCCTCCAGGAATGCTTCGCCCATCAGGTCATGTTCCATGCACCAGCGCAGGTAGATGGCCATGTGGTTGTAGGCGTTGATGGGGGCGATGTCCAGCCCCTTTTCTTCGATGCTCTCTATGTGGCAGAGGGCATAGTCCATTCCGGTGGTGTCGTCATCCTCGCCGATGTCGTCATCTTTGTGGCTGGCATCCTTTTTGTGCTCCGGTCTTTTCAGGGGCACTGTGGCTGCCTCCCGGCGGAAGGTGTGGAAGTTCGCCCAGGGTAGGTGGGTATTTTTAAAAAAGGTCTCTGCCCTATCCAGCGCCGCGGGGAGATCCCAGGCGATGAAGTCCACATAGCCGCAGTAGATGCCGGTGGCTCCGCCGGTGAGGGTGAGCGCTTCTGCGCCGTCTCCGGCAGTGAGGGCTTCCTCCAGGCTGTCCCGGAAGTCGAAGATCTTCTGGCTGCCTTCCTCTTCCTGCAGGGTGCACAGGGGGTAGCAGAGGAAGCCTGCCACTGCGCCATCGGCGTGGAGATTGTCCATGTGGTAGTTGTCGGCGTTCAGGTAGCCGTTGATGAGCGGGGCGCAGCAGGTGGAACCGGCGATGGTATCCAGCCGCCAGTCGGCGTCCCGGTCTTCATTGGGGGTCATTTTATAGCCCAGGTAGCTTTCCAGGCAGGCCTTGGGGTCGGTGGACAGATTCAGCCCCAGTTCCCTCAGCTTGTGGGGCAGTTCGGTCAGGGGGATGGAGGGCTCCTCCCTGGGCGCTTCCAGCACATCCAAGGAGTCGATGTATCTCATGTGGGGGATTTCGCCCAGCATCTGGTCGGTGAGGGTGACGATGGCCCACCAGACCCGGTTTTCCTCCTCCCGGAGCATGGGGAGCAGCTTTTGGCAGTAGGCAGAGAGGGCAAAGGTGTTTTCGCCCCGCTCTTCCAGCCAGATCTGCACATCCTCCCCGGATACCTCCCAGCCCAGGTCTGTGCGGAGGCTTATATCGGGGTTGGGCTGGCGGCCTACCAGGATGTTCCAGTGTTGCAGCACTTTTTCCGGGGCGTGGCTGCGGAAGTATGCCAGTTGGAACAGCTTGACTTTGTCTCCGTCCGGGGTGAGGATCAGTTCATGTTTCTCTCCGTTGCATCCTATTTCAAAGGAAATATCGTCAAAGGCCAGGTGCAGGACTTCCTCCATCTGAGCCGCGATCTCCGCGTCCCGGAGGTGTTCCTTGTCCTCGTCCATCATCCGGCGCAGCTCCGCTTCCTGCTCGGCAAAGGTTTCCCACCAATTTACCGTCAGCTCCCGGAAACACTCTGCAAACTGGGGAAGCGCGATACGTTCCTCGCAGTAACCGATCATTTCCCTGGTGTCCTCATCGTCCGGGCAGGCCTCCAGCGCCCTGCGGAAGTAGGGCAGCGCCCGCCCTTCCTGATCCAGGTAGTAATAGGCATATCCCATACGGAAGTTCCAGAAATGGTCGCCTGAGAAATATTCTTCATGGGGCGTCAGCAGGGCGATGGCTTTTTTGAGCGCCGCCCAGTCGGAGCGGAGGGTGCCCCAGTTGTTGTAGGCTCTGGCCAGTTCGCTGTCCATCTCGGGGGTGCGTTCTTCGGCGGGGATGGCTTCCAGCGCGTGGATGATCTCCTGGTATCTGTCCTCGGCGTTCCATCTCTGGCACTCTTCCAGCAGATTCTCTTTTTGTTCCTTATCTTGGGCTGTCTCTTCCGGATGGGGGAGGGGCTCCTTTCCGCTTGGCATGGGGCTCTTTCCACCCGGCTCAGCGCCCTTTCCGCCTGGCGCAGCGCCCTCTCCGCCCGGCTCAGTGTCCTTCCCGCCCGGCACGGGGCTTTGGGGGCTGCATCCGCCGGAGCCATACAGTTCCTGGCGGAGGTTTTCACAGTCCTCTGCCATGGCGAACATATCCTCCTCCGGCACCAGCTCGTGCAGGTCATAGCTGAGGGGATCTCTGACAAAATCGGAAAGAGCCCTGTTCATGGCGGCGTGCTCCTCCGGCGTGGCGGTCACGCGGATGAGGCGGGAGGGCGTAATATACTCGTCCAGGTCGTGGAGGTCTACCGCCCCGCTGACGCTGCACTCCAGCAGGATGGCGGCCAAATCCGTGACCAGGTCGATGGCGAAGTGGAAGTCCATCTCCAAGCCGTCGGAGCAGGTGAACACCAGATATTCCACCGTCTGATGGAAGTCCCAGTTCTGCTTGTCCAGTCCAATCTTGGCAAAGATTTCGCTGAGGGAAATCTCATCTTGATCCTGATCTTTCAGAAATTCAATCAGGTTCAGGCTGTCGTCTGTCCCGCCAATGTAGTTGCCCCAATATTTGTCGATATACATCTTCTGTGTCCTCCATTCTGAAATCAGCCGCTCAATGAGCCGGTTTAAATGCTCCCACCACGCAGGGTCGATTTCTCCGCTGTCTTCTTTTTTCCAGAGCTCCACGCTCTCCCGGATGCCATCCTCGTCCGGCACCTGGTTTTTTATGTCGGTGAGCTGTCTCAGCAGGCAGGCAAGGGCCTTTTTGGATGCGGTGAAGTCTGTCACCTGGTTCCATGGACTGTCCCCGTGTCCTAAGTCCAGTCTGCCCTCGTCCTTCCACCGGAAGTACAGTTCTGCCAGAGCCATGGCGGTATTGTCAAAGAGGAAGTCGATCTGCGAGAAGTCCTCCCCCAGCATGACTTCCTCTCTCATCAGGTCGATGATCTCGCCCAGCTCCATCACCGGATGTTCCGGTACGTACTCATTTTCCAGGATGTGGATCACATCCTGTCCTTCGTCGCTCTCCCATGCTTTTATGCCCCAGGCGCCCATGTCAGTACCTCTCTTTCTGTCGAATATCCTCTCGGAATCTCCAGTCCGCATATCACGCGGCTTTCCGGAAATCCTTGGGAGCGACTCCTCCCCTTTTCCAGGTGCCGTCCTGCCACAATGCCCGCCGCATCCCCTATATCGCCATCTTTCTCTTTCAGAACTACTTATCTTCGCGTTCTTCCCAAGCGCTCAAAAGTTTCTCTTTATACAACAATTCCTCCGTTTTTCATCTACAATCAACGCCATTTTCATTTGACGCACAATGGGGGGCGAATCTCCCCCAAATTTTTTCTACAACCTTTTTACGCAAAATCAATGCAATGATGTACTAACTCATCTCCACCCGGATGATGGGGCGGTAAAAGTCGTAGTCGCCGTCCAGTTCATTGTCCTCCTGGACTTCCGGCCTGTAGTGGGGGGAGCAGGGGAGGAAACCCAGGAAGGGCCCCAGCCCGCCGCAGATATTGCAGCCGCCGTCGCCGCCGCAGGTGGTGAACCTGTCCGCCTGCACCACTTCCCGTTTATAGGGGTCGTAGGCGATGGACAGTCCGAAGAAATTGGGCTCTTCCATATCATAGGGTCTGTCCTCGTCCTCCGTATCCTCGAACCAGTGGAGGCGCATGGAGTAGTCCAGCCCGTCGCCCCAGGGGAAGAGGGTGCGGCACCCGCCTCCGCACAGGTAAGCCCACTCATCTGCTGTGGGCAAAAAGAAGCCCTGGTCATGGAGCCGTTTGCGGAAGTCGGGATAGTCTATCTCATGGTAGAGGCACGCCTGCCAGCTATCGCCATCCCTCTCGAAGCGGGCGCAGCCTACCAGCGTCAGGCTGTTCCCGCCGGTGGCAGCGAATTGGCGGAACTCCTCCAGCCAGTCCGGGCACAGCCTCGGGTCGTCCAGCGCCACCGGCTCCCAGCCGATCTCCTCCAGTTCCCGCCCCACCAGCATGGGGGGAATGGCGGCCTGCCGCACCGGCGCCATGCCCTCTCCGATCATTTCCTCCGGGTCGCTCTCCATCTCCCATTCCCGGAACAGGTACTCCAGTTCCTCTCTGCTCTCCTGGCTCAGGCCTATGGCGAACCGTTCCCAGCCCAGCGTGACCCTGTCGCCGGGGACAAAGACGAATTCACGGCCGTCCTTTCCGAACACGCCGGTGGTGCAGCTCTGCCCCCAGCGGTCAAAGGTATGCAGCCCAAGGAAGGTCATATCGTAGCGGGCTGCCAGCTTCTCCATCAGCGCCTGCTTTTCGGGTGTTTCCATTTGGTTGAATCGTGGACGGGATAGGGTTTCGTTCATTTTGGATCCTCCTGTTCTGTGCTTCGTTTTATCCCAATTTTGTTGCTTGTGCCTGCTGAGTGTTTCTCCAATGTGCAGTTTATATTTATACGGAAAATGGTTCTTCCGTCCCTCACTTAATGTTCAACCTTTGAATAATTGGAGATTATAGTTGTAGTGCCTTTTCAATTATGGACTTGTTTTCAGGATGTGGCCTGTCCGTATCTGATATAATACGAATGATCATTTTTTTACGTGGAATAATAGTCAAATATTGTCCTCCGAAACCACTTGCAAAAAAATATGGAATCTCCAAATTTTTTCCGATCCACCAGCCTAAGCCATACGGTGTACACTCCGGAATACCACCGCAGGAATACTCGCAGATACTTTGATTATAATATTCTTCAGAGAACAGACGTTTTCTGTTAATCTCTCCCTTGTTCAACATGAGTTGTCCTAATTCATTTAACATGAAAGGGGAGACTTCCATACCTTGTATATCATCTTTATCCCATTTATAATCCTTGTTGACAAAGTTTGAAATGACTTTTGCATGAAACAATTCGGTGATTCCTAGTCCGTATATTTCTTCCAATAAATATACAATGATTTGCGGGTCAGGCTTGTACTGAAAAGATACGCCGGGTTCACTTTCAAATTTCAATTCCATTACTTCCCTCATATTTATGGGAAGCGGCTCTTGCGGCCTTGGCCATGTGATCCCTGTCGTTTTAGACAGGGCATGCTTTATTTTTAGTCTGTACCAGTTCATGTCTGCAATTTTTTCATGAGAAATATAATCAATCACACAATCGTCTATACTCCCTATCTTGCCTTCATATATGGCGATACCAGCAAGAACGGATAAAAATGATTTGAAGATACAGCCTATGGGAAACAGCAATGTCCCTTTTTCATTTTCTCTTGTATATTCAAATATCACCTCCCCGTTCTTTATAACGCA
>CAMQOJ010000203.1 GCA_947003375.1 uncultured Lachnospiraceae bacterium | reverse complement strand
CAAAGCCCATTTCGATTCCTCTGAAAGGAACCGGCTCCATACGGAGCTTTGGGAAATCTGGCAGAAGCTCCGGCTCTTCGACACCGACAGGGCCATGGAGTTCCTCATGCCCTTCTACTCCGCCACCGGCAGGCCCGCTAAGAACCAGCCCCAGATATTAAGGTCCTTTATCCTTTTTTTACTTCTATATTCAGAAGGCCTGGCCAAGCCTTCCCTTACCCTTTGGGTGGACAGGCTTAAAGATGACCGCGTCCTCGCTTCACTCATCGGCTGTACCACGAATCTCCTTCCACCGCTCGGCTCCTATTTTGACTTCATGGACAGGCTCTGGGCCGCTCCGGCAACAGGTTTATACGCCCGGGCTAAGCTGCTCCCCGCTTCCTGGAACCGCAGAAAGCCTGACAGGCCCAAAGGGAAGCACCAGAAAGCACAGGAGACAAAACAGAAGATTACCGAATCCATCGAAAAGCGGCTCATGGCCGGGAAGGATATCCCTTTCAACTTTGAGCGGCGCCTGCAGCAGTTCTTCTACCATGCGGCAGTCCTGCCTTCCATGGAATGCGGCCTCATACCAGAGGGGCGCCTTACTGTCTCCGGGGACGGCACCGCCCTACATACCCATGCCTGCCCAAACGGGCACCACAGGGACGGCTCACCCGACAGCCTGCGGCATTTCTCCGACCCCGATACGGCCTGGGGCTGGGACAGCGACCTGGACCAGTATTACTTCGGCTACACCTTGTTCCAGCTCTCCTGCTATAATGCGGAGCTTAAGACAGACGTCCCCTTCCTCCTGCGCTTCACCAGCGCAAAACGGCATGATTCCGTCAGCTTCCTGGTCTCGTTCCATGAACTGGGAAAGCATATGCCCGCTGTCTCCATCGGGAACATGTGCCTGGACTCTGCCATGGACAACTACCCCACCTACCGGATCCTCCAGAAAAAGGAGATACGGGCATTCATCGACCTGAATGATAAATGCGGCCGGCCAAAGACAATCCCTGATGCCATCACTATCGACAGGGACGGCACCCCCATCTGCCAGGCCGGGCTGCGCATGAAGCCTAATGGTTTTGACCAGTCCAGCGGCTACCTCATGTGGCGCTGCACCTATGGGAAGGAGCACTGTTCCAAATGCAAAAACAGCTGCTCGGATTCCAGATACGGAAGGGTCGTCAAGACACGGCCTGAATGGGACATCCGGCTTTACACCGATGTCCCCCGCGGCACGGATGCCTATAAGGAAATCTATAAACAGCGCACCGCCACGGAGCGTATCAACAACCGCATCCTCAATGATTACGGCCTGCACCGCATGTTCATACACACAAAGGAGCATTATTCTTTCATGACAACCATGATTGGCATCTGCATCCATTTGGATGCACGCTATAAACAGCTGGTAAAAGCAGCGGCATAAACCGCTTTTCCTACATCAGGCTCCTTCCAGGCCTGTTTTTCAACAGGCTTAAAAGCCATGCCCATCTTTATTCCTTATGCCCTTCGAATCGCTCAGGTTCTTCCGCCATCCATCCCTTATCCCACTCATTTCTGAAAATCAACCCTTTCCTGCCTGTTCGCTATTGAATTTCCGAGACCGCTCTCCAAAAAGGAATCCCACCGGCCCTCACAGGTAAAGCCGCACCGGCCCCAACAGCCCGGAAGGTTCCTGGGGCATGGCCCTGTCGAACACATTGCCCATCTTCTCTTTCGCGAAGGTATTGGTCACGATGATGCGCAGCTCATTCCTGCCGGGCCTGCATTCCAGCCTGTAGAGATGGGGCGGACAGATTTTGTTCCCCACAAATCTGCCGTTCAGCTCCACATCGCTGATTTCGTAGACCTGGCCCAAGTCCAGCACGGCCTCCGTGCCAGCCTCCCCCGGCCCCGCGCCCGACTCCAGCTCAAAGGAAGTCTCGTAGCAGATTCTCCCCGAGTACTCCGGCAGGATGTCCGCTGCAGAGATGTTGGTGATTTCTGTAAGCCCATTCAGGGCTTCGTACTCCCCGATTTCCCGCAGGACGGATATCCTCCAGGCCCCCTCCAGGCGCTTTTCCCTCCGCGCGGCCACAAATGCCTCGTCCACAAGGGGAATCGGCCTCTCTCCCGACTTTCCGGACAGTTCTGCCCTGTTCAAGGCTCCCGTTTCCCCGGTGGCTCCCATCTCCGCAAAGCCTCCCGCTTCCCCGGCGGCTTCCGGCACCACGAAAACGGACTGGTATGGCTCCAATACCAGCCGGAATGTCACCGTGCCGTCCGCGCCATCGATCCCAATCTCCTCCAGAAGAGGATACCGGACATCCTCCATAGCATCATAGAATGCCAGCCGGCCGTCCTCCCTCAGGGTAACCCTGGTATCCACCGTATTCCATTTACTTTCATTTGTAAAAAAGTATACGCTCCCCTCTTCCCGCTCATAGTGCAGGAAGCGCAGATCCGGGCAGTAATCCCACACCTGGATGTCCGCAAATCCATGGCCCTTCATCCAGTCCGCCGCCTGGGCCAGCCCGCACGCCTCCACCAGCGGGTTCTCATCCAGCGCCGTCTGCACGGCATGACGCCCCGCCGCATAGTACACATGCTCCGGGAAGCCATCCACGAACACCACGGACACGCCTCCCCGGGCCGCCAGATCCAGCGCCTCCAGCAGCTCCTGGGGCAGGCACTCCGCATAGGGGATAAGGATGGCCTGATATGCCTCCCGGTTCACCCACAGCCGTCCCTCCGCCACTTTCACCTGATAGATACCCTCGCTCCCGGCCACCGCTGCCACGTCCGCAAGCCGGGCTCTCTCCCCTGCCGCATCCGTACACCCTGTCGGTGCTTTTGCGCAGCCTTCAACCGCGCCCCCCATCTCTTCATTCCCCTGTGCCGAACAGGCGATACCCGTCAGGCAGTCCCCGGGCAACACATCGCAGTCGATCTGGGCCTCCGCCAGCGCCCGCACCACCTTCTCAAAGGGCTGGTACCCGCCGCCCCACTCCGCCTCCGCATGGTACAGCACCGCCGCCGTGGCCCGGTGGGTTCCGTCCCGCAACAGCGTGCAGACCCTGTTGGCATAGTCCGCCCACCTCCTAAAATACCTCCACTGGGGGTTCTTCCCCTTTGCGTAGAAATGGGGCGGGCAGTCCGAATCCGGGTACTTCGGCGAGAAGGCATGGGGCACCAGCATATTGATGCCCCGCACGCAGACATGGTCCGTGAGCCACTTCATCAGCTTCAGACCCTCCTGCCACCCGTAGGCCCCGAAGATCTCGCACATGGTGACGCCATTTTTCGCCGGGTCGATGTGGGCCGCCGAGGAGGCCATCTTGGAAATCCCCCAGTAGAAGAACTCTGCGTCCAGGTATCCGAAGGGCGAGGTGAAGAAGCCGTCCTTATGCTCCGGCCAGACCTGGTACACCACGTCCAGGCCCGCCGCGTCGAAGCCCTCCATGCTGCGGAAGTAATGGCCTGGCCCGAAGCCTATCCTGGCATGGACGCCATTGTCCTCCACCACATGCCCGATGGCCTTCACCCCGTGCCTCCCGCACCACTCCCTGATCTGCCCCGTGAAATCCCGGGCGAACAGCCTTGATACCACATTCATGTAAGCATACTGCACATCCCTGCCCAGCGCGTTCTCCCTGCTCCACAGAAGGGGAAGCAGACAGGCCCATCTCTCGCCCAGCTCTTCCTCCAGGAGGCCCGGCACCTCCTCGCTCCAGGGGTAGACATGGCCGTCTGTCCCCAGCACCCTCCCGTAGGTGGCAGTGCTGCCGAAGCGGGGCTCGTCCACGAAAAAGCCCTTGACGGTCTTCCCGAACCGATCCCCGAACCGCCTGTAATGTTCCTCGTAGACCACATCGATGAAACGCCCTACCGCTTCATAGCTGATGGGGTTCACATAGTCCTTCGTCCACTCCTCGCCGCCGTTCCTGGTGACGACCAGCAGGAAGACCCGCCAGTCTCCGGCGGGGATGTCCCAGTACAGCCGCCCTGCCGTCACCGCCTGCGTCAGATCCACAAGGCTGCCCTCCTCCAGGGCCTCCCTGCCCCCCCTTTTCCCGGCGATCACCCTGTACAGGGCCTCCCCCTCCTCCAGCCAGGGCGCAATCTGGAAGGAAGCCCCCGGAAGCGGCCCCTGGGCGTCTATCTGGCGTTTGGCGATATAGCGCTTGCAGGCCTCCGGGTAGAGCGCCTTCAACTTGCCTCCCCCCAGGCCGCTGGGATATGCCCCGTCGTCGAAGATCCAGACCTCCATCTGCCGCCTCTCCGCCTCGGACAGGATCACCTCCAGATCCCGCCACCAGCCGTAGCTTAAGTAATCCGGGTGGGGGCGGGATTCCACGATGAACCCGCCGATGCCGCCCTCCTGCATTTTCCCGATTTCCTCTCTGAGCTCCTCTTCCTTCTCCCCGTGCTGCCAGAACAGCGGGTAAAGCGAATTCTTCGTCTGTCCCATGTCCTCTCCCTTTCCCTCCGCGGAACTCCCGCGGCCGTGAACCTGCCTCTTGATTCTATTATTATCTCTTATTCCGGAGAAAGTCAACTCTTTTTACCGTTTTCCGCAAAGTCCGGTGGCCTCACAGATTCTTTTGCAAAAATCCCTGTCGGATGCTATAATGGACATACGAAATCTAATGCACATCCAGAGAACAGGAGGGCCACACAATGAACCGTTCCCGAAGACAGATCGTCCTATTGATGACGGATTCCACACGCCAGGATATGGTGGGATGTTACGGAAATCCGGATATGCACACGCCGAACCTGGACAGCCTGGCCGAAAGGGGAGTCCGCTACCAGAACGCCTATACCTGCCAGCCGGTCTGCGGCCCTGCCCGCTCGGCGCTGTTCACAGGCATATACCCCCATTCCAACGGCAGCTTTACGAACTGCGTGCCCCTGGGGGCCAACATAAAGACCATCGGCCAGCGCCTCGCCGACGCGGGGCTGCGCACGGCCTACATCGGGAAATGGCATCTGGACGGCGGCGACTACTTCGGCCTGGGCACCTGCCCGGAGGGCTGGGATCCGGATTACTGGTACGACATGCGCTGCTACCTGGAGGAGCTGACGGAGGAAGAGCGGCTCGCCTCCCGGGACAGCGCCACAAGCGACAAAGGCATCTCCGCGGACTTTACCTTCGGCCACCGCTGCGTCAACCGGGCCCTGGACTTCCTACACAGGCACGGGACGGAGGACTTCTTCCTGACGGTGTCCCTGGACGAGCCCCACGACCCGGGCCTCTGCCCGGAGCCCTATGCCTCCATGTTCGCGGACTACGAATTCCCCAAGGCCCCCAATGTGTGGGACACCCTGGAGGGGAAGCCGCAGTATCAGAAATGCTGGGCCGGGAAGAACCGCGAGACCGACCGGGACGCGGTAAAGATTAAGGCCCCCAGGTTCCTGGGCTGCAACGCCTTCGCGGACGCGGAGCTGGGCCGGGTGCTGGACTGCGTCAGGGCCTGCGCCCCCGAGGCCATGGTCATCTACACCTCGGATCACGGCGACGGCCTGGAGAGCCACTGCCTGCATTCCAAGGGGCCTGTCATGTATAATGAGATTGCCCGGATCCCCCTGCTGATCGCGGGCCCCGGCGTGCCCGAAGGCGTGGTGGATGGGCATCCGGTGAGCCATATCAACCTCCCGGCCATGATCCTGGAATACATGGGCCTGCCCATCCCCAGATGCTTTGAGGGCAAAAGCCTGCTACAGGAGGTGTACAATCCTGAAATCCGGACGAACGATTATGTCATTACGGAATTTACCCGCTATGAAATCGACCATGACGGCTTCGGCGGACTGCAGATGATGCGGGCCATCTATGACGGTCGCTATAAGCTGGCGGTGCACCTGCTGGATCCCGTGGACGAATTTTATGATATGGACACCGACCCCTGGGAGATGAAGAACCTGATCGGGGACGATGCCTACGACCTGGAAAAGGTCCGTCTGCACAAGCTGCTCCTGGAATGGATGAACGCCACCAGGGATCCCTTCCGGGGATACCAGTGGGAGCTGCGGCCCTGGCGGAAGGACGTGGAAGCCCCCACCTGGAGCTACACGGGCTATACCAGGCAGCGGGAAAACGAGGAATACGAGCCCCGGCAGCTGGATTACGCTACCGGGCTGCCCATGGAGGAGGCAGTCAGGCGCAAGTAGAGCCTGACTGCGGTTCTGCTTTTCAAATTTTTAAAAAAGGCGCATCGGCCAGGCCAAGTTGGCTGACGCGCCATGGCCAGGGAGGACATATGGCGGCAGTGACGAGCATCCATGAAAAATATATGAAAGAAGCCCTGAAGCAGGCGAAGAAGGCCCTGGCCCTTGGCGAAGTGCCCATCGGCTGCGTCATCGTCCACGAGGGCAGAATCATCGGGCGGGGGTATAACCGGCGCAACACGGATAAAAACACCCTGTCCCACGCGGAGATCACCGCCATCCGCAAGGCCAGCAAAGCCATCGGGGACTGGCGGCTGGAGGAGTGCACGATTTACATCACCTTAGAGCCCTGCCAGATGTGCGCCGGGGCCATCATACAGGCCCGAATCCCGGAGGTGGTCATGGGCTGCATGAACCCCAAGGCGGGCTGCGGGGGCTCCGTCCTGAACATCCTGGAGATGTCCCAGTTCAACCACCAGGCCGCCGTCACCAGGGGCGTGCTGGAGCAGGCGTGCAGCGAGATGCTGAAACGCTTCTTCGCGGATCTCCGGGAGCGGAATAAGGCGGAGAAGGAAAGGCGCCGCCTGACGCAGGATGAAGGCCCGGCCTGACGCAGGCGAAGGCGCAGACACTGCGCTGCGCCTTCCAGAATACATGTCCCTCCTCATTCCTCCTGCAGGACAATGCCCTCCTCCACGAACTTCCGGTCCATCTGATGCCGGAGCTTGCGGTTCTCCACCGAATCGAAGACAATGGAGAAGTCATATCCTTCCGGATACAGCTCATCCGCCGCCACATGCAGCTTCACCCGCTTGTGGTTGATCCATATCTTCCTGTCCGGCAGTTGGACCCGCAGGACGCCCTTCTCATTCACTGGCTCACAGACGATACCGATTTTCTTATCGGGATATATCATGACGCTGTCGCCCAGACGGAATTTCGCGGATAGGTCCTTCCTGTGGGAGGGCTCTTTCTTTTTCTGAATCTTAGGCCGGAATGCCCTCTCCGGCTGCTGCCCGAATCGTTCCATCTGCTCCGTCTTCGGCAGGTGGCGCTCCCATTCCTCCCCTGGCTCCTCCGGGGTATTCCTGGCGGCCGCTTTTCCGTCTTCCTGCATCGGCGGGCCAGATTTCCTTTCGCTGTCGGCTGCCTTTTCTCCGACAGGTTCCTTATCCCTGCCAGCTACTTCTTCTCTGTCAGCTTCCTTTTCTCTGCCAGCCGCCTTTTCTCTGCCGTCCTCCTTATCCCTGCCAGCCGCCTTTTCTCTGCCGTCCTCCTTATCCCTGCCAGCCGCCTTTTCTCTGCCG
>CAMQOJ010000202.1 GCA_947003375.1 uncultured Lachnospiraceae bacterium | reverse complement strand
ACGGTCATCCCGGACGAAAAGGAGAGCCCTAGGGCACATATAAACTGTTATGAGTGCTTCAAGGAGCTGACAGGCATTGAGGGCATCGCAAGCGTGATGGCCATCGACAACTCCAAGGGGGACAAGCTTGCCCTGAACCAGCGCCTGGTGAACGTGTTCAGCGACTTCATAGAGATTCCGAACCGCCATAAGGACGTGAGAGGGAACATCGACCGCGCGGAAATCGAAGAGACGCTGAAGTCGAAGGGGATGCTTGTGGTGACGAAGATTCCGGCAAAGGAGAGCACGACTGCGGCGGTCCTGGAGTCGTTCGGGAGGAGCGTGTTCGCGCCCATCGAGCCGGACAGGGTAATCAAGTACATAGCCATCTCCAGCTCCGGGGCCGTGGACGTGGATGCCATGCGCAAGGAGGTGGGCATTCCGGTGGACGTGTTCCAGACTTATAACGACAGGGCAATGATATGCTGCCTTGCTGGACTGAATTATCCGAAGACGCGCCTGGAGGCGGTATACATGAAAGCCGTGGAGAACCAAGAGCTGATCCTGAAGAACCTTCAGGCAGTGTCAGAGCTCAGCATGAAAAAGGGCGTGGACTTCCTTTCGTCGGCGGGACCGTCAGCAGCAGAAGCCGTGAAGCCGAAAGCGTCAAGGCGGGAGCTGATGAAGAAGTACATGGGATAGAGGGCGGAAAGGAGGCGGACATGCTGACGATGGAGCAGAAGCGGGGCATACGGTCGGTCACCGGCCTGTCGATGCGGTATCAGGACGATTTCGACAGGCGGTGGGCAGATGCCATGAAGACGCTGCAGGAATCCAGAGCGAATCTCGGACGGATAAGGCTTGTCATTGGGGTGGACCGCAGGGAGGGATGTTAGGTGGCTATGGGAAGATTGGAAATCCAGGAGCAGTACGAAGATTACATAGCTAAGGTGAATCCTGTAGCGATGGCCATTGGGCGGAGGATGCCGTACCATCTGGAATATCTGCGGAGGCATGGGGGGTGCAGGGCCAGCCAGGCTGGAAGAGGTAGCCAGGCGAGGGAAGGAGGGAAGGAGGGACGGATGGAGACGTGAAATATATTTCTGTCATCAATTCGTTCTGGGATTCTGCCACGATGAACCCATTGTCTACAGGGCAGGTGGCGCTATACATGGCATTGCTGCATGTATGCAACAGGAGCAACTGGGCAGAGTGGTTCCAGGCGCAGAATCAGGTGCTCTCCGTACTGACCGGATTATCAAGGTCAGGGATACTGAAAGCGCGGAACGAATTGAAGCAACGGGGGCTCATTGACTTCCGGGAACGAGGGACGAAAGCTACCCTGTACAGAATCACTATAGCAAATAGTAAGCAAGAAAGTGCGCAAGATTGTAATCAAAAAGGTGCGCAAGATTGTAATCAAGAAAGTGCGCAAAACAGTGGCACATTAAAAGATAAAGACAGAGACAGAGAAGGAGAGAGGGATAGGATGCGCGCGCCCGTGGTGGAGCACTTTGACGCATTCTGGTCAGCATACCCGAAACATGGGAACGACCGTCCGGCAGCAGAGAGGGCATACTGCAAGGTGCTGAGGGAAGATTGCCATGTCACGGAACAGGATTTGGTGGCGGCAGCCGTCAACTATGCGGAGGCCATGGAGTCGCTGGAACGGGAGGAAAAGTATATCCGTAGCGGGGCATCATTCCTGACGGACAGCTTTTTCGCTGCATACCTGCCAGGGCAGTACACAAGGCCAGAGAAAAGGCGAAAGGTACCACCTGGCAACAAGAACAGCTTCAACCAATTTCCCCAGCACGAATATGATTTTGGGACGTTGGAAGCTGAGCTGGTGGATAACTGGCCAGGGAGGAAGCTGGCCACAGAAATGGGACAATCTGGTTTGCGATAGATTGATTAAGGGGGGAAAGGAGGGAAAGAGGTATGCTACACGTTGATTTGAGCGAGCTGGCCGGTGGGGCACTGCAGGAGAAATTCGACCGGGAAGTCACGAGGGTGGTCAAGAACCTGCAGGATCCGAATACGCCTTATGGCGACTCCAGAAAGATCGTCATCACCATATCCTTCAAGCAGACAGAGATGCGGGACGATGCGAAGGTCGATATATCTGTCGTCTCAAAGCTTGCCAGCGTGATCTCCGCAAAGACATATTTTGCACTGGGGAAAGACCTGAGGACAGGTGAAGTGCTGGTCAGCGAGTACGGAAGGCAGATTCCTGGGCAGATGTCGATTGATGACGTAGCGGAAGGAGAGCCTGAAGGCAGGGAAAAACGGTTTCCAAGGGTCTTAAAAGCCGAGTAAAAAGAAAGTGAGGACAGTGAAATGATTAAAGAAGCACTGCAGTACATCATCGGGCTCCAGCAGCCCAGGACTGAGGATATCAACGGCAAGAAGTACTACTTCAAGGATGGCGCCCCCATGCTGGTGGGAGGATGCCATAGATGCAAAGAGATTCAGCTTTCCACGCTGTCATCGCTTGTGGACTACATAAAGGAGGACATGTGCGCAGACTTCCAGGGCGATGTGCCGAAGATGATTGTCCATGTCGCGTCCGAGACGAATGTCAGGCTGGTTACACAGTTCAACAGCGATATGGCCAGATGGGAGGTGGTGGACGTCAATGCGAAGGTGCCGGAGGTGGCCCTGAACAGGTTCATGGAGCAGGAGGCATTCATCATCCAGATGCAGTCAACGTTCCTCGACACGCCTGATAAGGCTGTCGTAATGAAGGTGGCTGGGAACGTGGAGGACAGGACGGTGGCCAATTACGGTGATGACGGCGTTTCCCAGAAAGCCACTGTAAAGACCGGGCTTGCCACTGTAGAGGACGTGATAGTGCCGAACCCTGTGACGCTGATGCCCTTCCGCACGTTCCATGAAGTGGAGCAGCAGGAAATCGAGTTCGTGTTCAGGATGAAGAACACGCAGGGAGGCGTGTCGTGTGCCCTGTTCGAAGCGGATGGAGGTGCATGGAAGTTCCGGGCAGTGCATGAAATCGCCGACTACCTGAAAGAGGAGCTGAAAGGCATGGACAATATCTCTGTGCTGTCATGAATCATCTTTGCCGCTGGGGCACCATGTTCCAGCGGCATAAGATTAGCAAAAATACAATGGAGCGGACGGCCATCCGCTCCAAGCCAGGCATCATGCCGACTGTAACCCTAAAATAATTATAGCAGAATGAGCGTTTTGAAGCAAGGAGGCAAAGATGTCAGCATCAAGAACATTGAACCTGGATGGTGGGAAGCTGATTAAGGACATCGACTTCCAGATACTGATGTGCAGGGAGAAAATCAGGAACCATCTTAAGAGCATCGAAAAGGTGAAGCGGATGGCCGGAATGAATGGTCCGGCTGGAATCGGTGGGATGGACTATTCCGGGATGCCGCATGCGGGATTTTCCCACATGGATTTCCCGGATGCCTTGATGTCCATTGCCAAAGATGAAGAGTACATCGCAAAGGAGCGGGAGACGATAAGGGCGCTCCAGAGGAGGCGGAGGAACCTGATAAGGGCGGCGGAGAAGCTGGAGGGCATGGAGCAGTCGATATTCGTCAGCCGCGTCATAGACCGGATGAGCCAGGATGAAGCTGCGGATGCCATCGGGATATCGCGCCGCCAGCTCCAGCGGATCGAGCGGAAGATGAGGGGCTGCATGGGCGTTTTCGGACTGTGAAAAGTCAAATTTTTTGAACCACTTTTTTGAACGGCTTTTTGAAGCGTTTTTAGAACGACTTTTTGAATCACTTTCAGAACGGGTTTTTTAAGGGATGAAAATGGAAGAAATGCAGTAAAATCAAAGGCTCCGGGGAAAAGAGGATGTCGCATTTCATGTCGCCTTTTTGGTGCAGAACATGTCGCCTTTTTGGTGCAGAACATGTCGCCTTTTCGGTGCAGGACATGTCGCCTTTTTGGTGCAAAAGATGTCGTAGAAATGTCGCCCTGGATGTGCTATAATGGGTATAGTCAAAAGTGTGTGGAGCGGTCATGGATGTGGCCGCTTTTTCCATGCCGGAAAGGAGGCGGGACGGATGAACACGGTTGAGCCGATCCGGGACAAGGAAGTCGTGCTTGACATCGCAGACTATCTGAGGTACAGGAACCAGCGCGACTATGTGATGTTCATGTTCGGGATATATTCAGGGCTCCGGATATGCGACATCCTGCAGTTCCGTGTCCGGGACGTGCGGGGGAAGGACTACATCGCCCGCAGGGAAAAGAAGACTGGAAAGGAAAAGCGTTTCCCAATCAATAAGAACCTCAGGAAGATACTGGACGGATATGTCAGGGACAAAAAGGACTATGAGTTCCTGTTCAGGAGCCCGAACGCGCCGAACAGGCCCATCACGAGGCAACAGGCATACAACATCCTGTCCAAGGCGGGGAAGGAGTTCGGGCTTGACAGCATAGGTACGCACACGCTGAGGAAGACATTCGGCTACCATCTGTACAAGCAGACGAATGATGCGGCCCTGCTGATGGACATATTCAACCATTCGGACATACACATCACGCTCCGCTATATAGGGGTGGATCAGGACTGCAAGGACAAGGCTTATAATAATCTATCGTTCAGCCGGTAGGTTATTTTTTATGCCTTTTCGACCAGGGGAATCGGCAGCGCATTTTTTTATTGCCGTTTGCTTGACATATCGGAGGACTGTCAAACATGGTGGTGCCATGGCTGGTGCATTATAAGGTAGTGGGACGGAAGGGGCATGATTTACAGAATATTAGATATGTCAACAGAGTGAGGATGCGGCAGAATACCCGAACACAAACGGATGTTCGCCGCCGCAAGGCCCGAACAACATAGGTTCTTTTATCGAACAAATGTACGCCGCGGGTCGCTGAGCCCGGGATTTTGCTAGGTATTGGGATTTTAGGATGGGAACTGCCGTGTCCGGTGGAGGGATATGGACGATGAAAAAGGACGTGGCCCAAGGGGGCATCGACATCGTGACAGAAAGCATCAAGACCACTGACATCAGCGCAATCACGGTCAACAGCGCGACATTGGAAAAGATGATAGGGGTTTCGGACAGGCGCATACGGCAGCTTGCGGAGGAGGGCATCGTGGTCCGGGCCGCAAAGGGCCGGTATAAACTTAAGGACTCCATCATGAACTACATATTGACCCTGAAAGTGGCCATGGAGGCAGCGGGAACAGACTCCCCCGATGGGGAGCTGGACCTGGAGGAGGAAAAGGCGATCCATGAGCGTGTGAAGCGCCATATCTCAGAACTGAAGCTCCAGGTGATGAAAGGGGAGCTGCACAGCTCGGGGGACGTGGAGCGCGTCATGACGGACATGCTGGTCTCCATCAGGGCAAGGCTGCTGGCCATGCCTACGAAGCTGGCCCCGCTTCTGGTGGCCCGGAATGACGCGGGATACATCCGCACGGCAATCAACCGGGAAGTGCTGGATGCCCTGAACGAACTGAAGGACTACAACCCGAAAGATTTCCATGGGGATGAATTAGTGGATGACGATTCGGAAGATTACGAAAGTGCAGATTGATGGGGAAGCTTAAAGAAAGGTGGAGATGTAGATGCTTCGAATTTTCTTGGAAATAAAGGGGCTGATGCTGCCAAGGCTGAAAGTCAGCAGATGGGCGGATAGACACAGGCGTCTATCACAAGGGACTTTTGCGGACGCAATAAAATGGAACTCCAAACGTGCTTTATATCAGCGGGAAATCATGAATGCCGTGAGCGATGACAAGGTGGAGGAAGTCGTCATCATGTCATCGGCACAAGCAGGGAAGACTGAAATGTTATTGAATATCATCGGCTACTACATAGACTATGACCCTTCTCCTATCCTGTGCCTACAGCCTACGCTTAAAATGGCCCAAATATTTTCTATGGACAGGCTGGCTCCGATGTTCCGGGACACGCCGGTGCTCCGCGGGAAGATTAAGAGTGCCAAGACACAGGATACTGGAAATAGCATATTGCACAGGATATTCCCTGGCGGGCATATAACGATGGTTGGAATGGATTCTGTGTTGCCGGTGTCCCGCCCCATCAAGGTCGTGCTGATGGATGAGGTAGACAGCTATCCAGTATCTTCTGGAACAAGAAGAGATCTAATAAGGAGTGTTAAAGAACGCACAAAAGCATTTCGGAACCGGAAGATAATAAAAGCATCAACGCCAACAATTAGATGGCGGTCACGGATTGAATCTGAGTATCTTGAATCATCCAGAGAAGAATGGTGTGTGCGGTGTCCTCGTTGCCGCCATTACCAGCCCTTTGAATGGGAACGCATCTGCTTAACGGATGTGACGATGAAATGCAGATTCTGTGGTAGGCATTTCGAAGAAGCACAATGGAAAAAACGGAAAGGAAAATGGATTGCATCTGCCCCAGAAATTCACAGAAAGCGGGGATTCCACATAAATGCACTATCATCCCCTTGGATTCAGTGGAAAGACATCATTGAAGCTTTCATGGAAGCCGACAAGGAACTGGAGAATGGAAACGAAAAGATGATGCAACTGTGGGTAAATAACATGTTGGGCGAAACATGGGACATTGAGAGAAATGAAAGTAATCATCAGTGAAAAGAAGATTATAGGTGAAAGAAAGGTGGATGGGAAGACCGTCCGTCTTTTTAGATTAATAGCGAAGATCCTGTCCCCACCGCCGGAGCTGACGGTGAGCGGCTGGGCGGACAGGTACAGGAAGCTGTCCCAGGAGGCATCGGCGGAGCCTGGACAGTGGAACACGGACCGAGCGCCATACCAGCGCGAGATCATGGACGCGGTGAACGATGCGGGCGTGGAGGAGGTCGTCATCATGTCATCGGCCCAGGTAGGGAAGACCGAGCTGATCCTTAACATCATCGGATATTACATAGACTATGATCCATCCCCAATCCTCTGCCTGCAGCCCACGCTTGAGATGGCCCAGACGTTCTCCAAGGACAGGCTGGCCCCGATGTTCCGGGACACGCCGGTGCTCCGCGGGAAGGTCAAGAGCGTCAAGACGAGGGATTCCGGCAATACCATACTGCACAAGGTGTTCCCTGGCGGACATATCACGATGGCAGGGGCGAATTCCGCGGCTGGGCTCGCATCCAGGCCCATCAAGGTCGTGCTGATGGATGAGGTGGACCGCTACCCGGCATCCGCCGGGACGGAGGGCAACCCGATAAAGCTTGCCGAGAAGCGCACGGCCACGTTCTGGAACCGGAAGAAAATCAAGGTATCGACACCGACCATCAAGGGGAGGTCGCCTATCGAAAAGGAATACCTTGCGTCATCGATGGAGGAATGGTGCGTGCCCTGCCCTTGCTGTGGGAGATACCAGCCCTATGAATGGGGGCGCATCCATTTTTCAGATGTGACGATGGAGTGCAAGTTCTGCAAGGAGCGATTCAAGGAGCACGAATGGAAGGAGAGCCCGGGGAAATGGATTGCATCCTCTCTGGAAGTCCGCAGGAAGCGTGGGTTCCACCTGAATGA
>CAMQOJ010000201.1 GCA_947003375.1 uncultured Lachnospiraceae bacterium | reverse complement strand
GGGGGAGCAGTGGGATTCCATGGCTTCTTAGTGCTACAAACTTTCAACTCACAAGATGTTTACTAAATCCAATATATCATCAAGCGGATAAAAATGCAATGAAAAGCCCTGGAAAAAGTTCTTCCGGAAAAAATGTGCGGGAATTGCGAAGCAGGAAATTGCTTTCTCGCCGGTCTGATGCTATAATGTTTCAAAAGAAAATTGAATCGACGCCAATCAGGAGGACAATACATGCCAAAGAGAACAGACATCAACAAAGTGCTCATCATCGGCTCCGGCCCCATCATCATCGGCCAGGCCTGTGAGTTCGACTACTCCGGCACCCAGGCCTGCAAGGCCCTGAAGAAGCTGGGCTATGAAATCGTACTGGTGAATTCCAACCCCGCCACCATCATGACGGATCCGGAGACGGCGGACGTGACCTACATCGAGCCCCTGAACAAGGAGCGCCTGGAGCAGATCATCGCCAAGGAGCGCCCGGACGCGCTGCTGCCCAACCTGGGCGGGCAGTCCGGCCTGAACCTGTGCGCGGAGCTGGCAAACGCTGGGATTCTGGACAGATACCAGGTGAAGGTCATCGGCGTCCAGGTGGATGCCATCGAGCGGGGGGAGGACAGAATCGAGTTCAAGAAGGCCATGAACGCTTTGGGGATAGAGATGGCCCGCAGCGAGGTGGCCTATACCGTGGAGGAGGCCCTGGATATCGCCGATAAGCTGGGATACCCCGTAGTCCTGCGCCCGGCCTACACCATGGGAGGCGCAGGCGGCGGGCTGGTGTACAATAAGGACGAGCTGCGCACTGTCTGCGCCAGGGGGCTCCAGGCCTCTCTGGTGGGACAGGTGCTGGTGGAGGAGTCCATCCTGGGCTGGGAGGAGCTGGAGCTGGAGGTGGTCCGGGACGCGGAGGGCAACATGATTACGGTCTGCTTCATCGAGAACATCGATCCTTTAGGCGTGCATACCGGCGACTCCTTCTGCGCGGCCCCCATGCTCACCATCTCTGAAGAGCTGCAGGAGCGGCTCCAGAGCCAGGCTTACGCCATCGTGGAGAGCGTACAGGTCATCGGCGGTACCAATGTGCAGTTCGCCCACGATCCCGTCAGCGACCGCATCATCGTCATAGAAATCAACCCACGCACCTCCCGTTCCTCCGCTTTGGCCTCCAAGGCCACAGGCTTCCCCATCGCCATGGTCAGCGCCATGCTGGCGGCGGGCCTGACCTTAAAGGACATCCCCTGCGGGAAATACGGTACACTGGATAAATATGTACCGGACGGCGACTATGTGGTCATCAAGTTCGCCCGCTGGGCCTTCGAGAAGTTCAAGGGCGTGGAGGACAGGCTGGGCACCCAGATGCGTGCCGTGGGCGAGGTCATGAGCATCGGGAAGAATTATAAGGAAGCCTTCCAGAAAGCCATCCGCTCCCTGGAGACCGGCAGATATGGCCTGGGCCAGATTCCCGGGCTTCGGGAGAAATCGAAGGAGCAGCTGTGCAGGATGCTGGCCACTCCCTCCAGCGAGAGGCATTTCGCCATGTACGAGGCCCTGAAAAAAGGCGCTTCCGTGGAAGAACTGCACGAAATCACACATGTAAAGAAATGGTTCATCGAACAGATGAAGGAGCTGGTGGAAGAGGAGAAGGGGCTGCTGGAGCACAGAGGGGCCCTTCCCACGGACCAGGAGCTGGTCCGGGCCAAGAAGGACGGTTTCTCGGACAAATATTTAAGCATCCTCCTGGACGTGCCGGAGCGGCAGATTCGGGAGCGGCGCATTTCCCTGGGCGTGGAGGAGAGCTGGGAGGGCGTCCATGTAAGCGGCACGCCGGACAGCGCTTATTATTATTCCACCTATAACGCTCCCGACAAAAACCCCGTCCGCAGGGACAGGCCCAAGGTGATGATCTTAGGCGGCGGCCCCAACCGCATCGGCCAGGGCATCGAGTTCGACTATTGCTGCGTCCATGCCTCCCTGGCCCTGAAGAAGCTGGGCTTCGAGACCATCATGGTGAACTGCAATCCCGAGACCGTGTCCACGGACTACGATACCTCGGACAAGCTCTACTTCGAGCCCCTGACCCTGGAGGATGTGCTGAGCATCTACAAAAAGGAGCAGCCCCTGGGCGTCATCGCCCAGTTCGGCGGCCAGACCCCCCTGAACCTGGCGGCGGAGCTGGAGAAGAATGGCGTGCGCATCCTGGGCACCGCCCCCTCCGTGATCGACATGGCGGAGGACAGGGACCTGTTCCGGGCCATGATGGACAAGCTGGGGATTCCCATGCCCGAGTCCGGCATGGCCACCACCGTGGAGGAGGCCCTGGAAATTGCCCATCGTATAGGGTATCCCGTGATGGTGCGCCCCTCCTATGTGCTGGGAGGCCGGGGCATGGAGGTGGTGCACCACGACCAGAGCCTGGCCGACTATATGAGGGCGGCGGTTGGAGTGACGCCGGACAGGCCCATCCTCATTGACCGCTTCCTGAACCATGCCACCGAGTGCGAGGCCGATGCCATCAGCGACGGGAAGCACGCCTTTGTGCCCGCGGTGATGGAGCATATCGAGCTGGCCGGAATCCACTCCGGGGACTCCGCCTGCATCGTCCCCTCCAGGCACATCTCCCCGGAGAACGTGGCCACCATCAAGGAATACACCAGGAAAATCGCCGAGGAGATGCATGTGCGGGGCCTGATGAACATGCAGTACGCCATCGAGGACGGAAAGGTCTATGTGCTGGAAGCCAACCCCAGAGCCTCCCGGACCGTGCCTCTGGTGTCGAAGGTCTGCAACATACGCATGGTGCCCCTGGCCACGGAGATCATCACGGCGGACATCACCGGGAAGCCCTCCCCCGTGCCCGGCCTGAAAGAGCGGCAGATACCCTATTACGGGGTGAAGGAGGCCGTGTTCCCCTTCAACATGTTTCCGGAGGTGGATCCCGTCCTGGGGCCGGAGATGCGCTCCACCGGCGAGGTGCTGGGGCTCTCCGCATCCGTGGGCGAGGCCTTCTTCAAGGCCCAGGAGGCCACCCAGACCAGGCTCCCTTTAAGCGGCACCGTACTGATCAGCGTGAACCGCAGGGACAAGGCGGAGGTGGTGGAGGTAGGAAAGGCCTTCGCGGAGGCAGGGTTCAAAATCCTCGCCACCGGTACTACCTGCGCTCTGCTGAAAGAGGCGGGCCTGGAAGCCGGGCTTGTGAAAAAGCTTTATGAGGGCAGGCCGAATCTGCTGGATCTCATCACCAATGGCGACATTGACCTGATTGTGAATTCGCCCGTGGGAGACGACAGCGAGTACGATGACAGCTATCTGCGGAAAGCCGCCATCAAGGCCAAGGTTCCCTATATGACCACCATCGCGGCGGCCAGAGCTACGGCGGAAGGGATTCTGTACGTGCAGAAAGAGGGCAACGGGGAGGTGCATTCCCTGCAGACCCTCCATGGGCAGATTTGGGACAGATGAGGACTGTTAAGTTTTACTCCCGGACTTGCTGTGGAGATGCTTCATGTACTTTACGAAGTTGACTATGCTGGCCTGTGTGGCCGAATCCAGGGACAGGACAGTGTTGACCATGTCCTGCACCGTGTAATCCATGGAGATATAGCGGCTAAGGGACTCGGGAGGACAGCGGTATTCTGTGCGCCCCAAGAGATAATCTGTGGTGACGCCATAGAATTCCGCCAGTCTTCCCAGCATGGCCAGGTCGGGGGCGTGCACGGATTTTTCATAGCTGGAGACAGCGCTTACAGATAGGTTCAGGAGAGCGGCCAGCTCCTTTTGAACCAGTCCTTTTTCTTTGCGCAGCAATGCCAGCGTCGTGCCCACATCTCTCATGGAGATCCTCCTCTTTACTTTTCTTTCGTACGGGTAGCTATATGGCAGGGCGTTTACATATCATATATGGTATTCTAATAAATTCTACGGAATATAAAATAGCATTTCAGTAACTGCGTATTTTTACAGGGGATATTCTACGGTTCGTGGATTTCTGGCTGGATTTCAGAAGGAGGGACACATATGGGGTTGGAAATGATAGAGGCGGGATGGCTGTCCATTCTGCCGCCATTGATTGCGATTACGCTGGCATTGATCAGCAAGGAGGTGTATTCCTCTCTGTTTCTGGGGATATTCTCGGGGATGTGCATTTACTGCTTCTGCACAGGGGGGAATATCCTGCAGGCGGTTACATATGTGTTCGACATGCTGGCGGCGAAGATCGGGCAGAATGGCTATATGATCATCTTCCTGGTGCTGCTGGGGTCTCTGGTGGTCATCGTCACCAGGTCCGGAGGCTCGGACGCCTACGGGCAGTGGGCGGGGAAGCGGATCAAAAGCAAAAGAAACGCCAAGCTGGCCACTGCCGCGCTGGGGCTTATGATTTTCGTGGACGACGGGTTCAACTGCCTTACGGTGGGGACCGTGATGCGGCCCATTACGGACAAATGCCGGATCTCCAGGGAGAAGCTGGCCTATCTGCTGGACGCCACGGCCGCGCCGGTGTGTATCATCGCGCCGATCTCCAGTTGGGCGGTGGCGGTGGCCTCGGAGGTGGAGGAGGCCGGAGGCCTGAACGCCTTTGTGCGGACGATTCCCTATAATCTGTACGCTATTTTGACGATCGTCATGGTGTTTGCCTTATGCTTCACGGATTTCGACTTCGGCCCCATGGAAAAAGCGGAGGCCGGCAGAGAAGAAAGACGGCCTGACGCAGCAGAAGAGACGCTTAAGCGAAAGCGGGGGACGGTGCTGGATCTGGCGCTGCCCGTGGTGACACTGATCGTGTGCGCGATTCTGGGAATGGCATATGTGGGCGGGTTCTTCGCGGGCACGGGCAAGGCCTTCACGGAGGCCATCGGGGAGAATCCCACGGCGGGCCTTACCCTGGGGACCTTCGCGGCATTGGTGGTGGCATTGGCCCTGTACCTGCCCAGGCGCATCATGAGCCTGCGGGAGTTCATGACAGGGATCATCGACGGAATCAAGACCATGATCCCCGCCCTGACCATACTGATCCTGGCATGGGGGCTGGGTGGCGTGTGCCGGGAGATGATTGGGACCGGCATTTTCGTCAGCCAGTTCGTCAGCGCGGCGAAGCTTCCCTTTGGCGTCCTGCCGGCCATCGTGTTCGCCGTGGCGGCTTTCCTGTCCTTCTCCATGGGGACGGCCTGGGGGACGTTCGGCATCCTGCTGCCCATCGTGTCCATGATGTGCGCGGGAGGCGAGGGCGCTGCCGTCCTGATTCCCGCCCTGGGGGCCACGCTGGCGGGTTCCGTGTACGGCGACCACTGCTCGCCTATCTCCGACACCACCATCCTGGCCTCCACCGGGGCACAGTGCGAACATCTGCGCCATGTGGAGACCCAGCTTCCCTATGCCACGCTTGTGGCGGTGGTGTGCTTCTTCGGGTATCTGGTGGCCGGATTCTCGGGGAACGCGTGGATTACGATTCTGTCGTCCGTCGTGCTGCTGCTGGGAGCGCTTGGGGGAATCGCTTTCCGGGGGAAGAAGAGAAGAGGGCATGGAAAGCGTTGAGGAATGCCTGGAGAGGGCACCGCTCCATGGCAGAATCCGCGGGGCAGACATCAGCCTCTGCGGATTTTCGGGGACATAGAGACGGCGGCTGCGGCAGCTCCGTAAGCGGCCTCCTCCTGGTGGGCCACGACGGCGAGGGGCATTCCGAAGCGGGCCCGGAGGATGTCTTGGAGTGCAGGGTTCCTGCGGACGCCGTTGCCGGAGGCCATGAGCCTGGCGGGGGAGAGCCCGGTCCCGGTCTGGATCGTATGGTACAGGCCGTAAAGCTCCTGGGCCATGCCGTCCAGGACCCCGCGTATCAGGGAGGCGGGGCGGAAATTGTCCAGGCGGATTCCGCTGACGGAGCCGGTCTCCCGGGGGTTCTCCCTGGTGCCCAGGAAAGCGGTGCGGACTGTCCAGCTCTCGTCAGTGTCCTCCTGCCTGTCCAGCAGTTCTCTCATGACGTCATACTGGGGCGCATCCGCCCCGCCTGCCGCCACCGCATATTCTCTGAAGAACCGCTCCAGGGCCGCATAGGCGCTGCCGCCGCACAGGGCTGCCCCCACCAGCAGATAGCTGTCCCCGGTGAAGGGCCTGGCCTCGATGCCCCCACCCTGGAAGCAGGTATGGGACAGCACGGAAATCTGGGAGCCTGTCCCGATGTTCACCAGCCCACAGTCGCGGTCCTCGCCCACCGAGCCCAGGAAGCTGGTCTGATTGTCCCCTATGGAGACGCAGACGGGGATGCCGCGGAAAGCGCCCAGCGGCAGGAATTCTTTCGTGACAGAGGGCAGGAAATCCGGGGAGACGCCCCATTCTTTTACGATATTCCACAGAAAATCATTCGCCTTACAGTCATACAGGCCCAGGCTTGCGGCCTGGCTGATATGGAGCAGGGGTGCGCCGCGCCCTGTCAGCGCCATGCCCACATAATCGGCTATGGTACACAGGGAGACCGCTTCCGCCGGGACGAGGCCTTTCTTCAGATTGTACAGATGGGTGGCCAGGCCGTAGCCGGTAGCCAGTTTTACGCCGCATGCCTCGTCCAGGCAGCGGCAGACGCTCATTCCACTGTCATAGTCAGGCAGGTTCCCCCGCCCGTCCTGCCATGTGTAGAGCGGGCTCACCGCGCGGCCGCTCCTGTCCAGGTAGAGGATGCCGTGCATCTGGCCGGTGAGGCCGATAGCGGCCACATCGCTGCAGGCGGAGAGCAGCCCCTCCAGAGCCGGGAAGACTTTGGCCAGGATGGCTGCGGGATCCTGAAGCCTTTCCCAGGGGCGGGCGCTGGGAAGGAAGGTATCGTTGGGGAGCGTGACGGCTTGGATGAGCGTGCCGTCCGGGAAGCCTGCGAGGACGAGGCTGATGCTGGTGGTTCCGATATCGATGCCGATGCTTTTCATGGGAGGCTCCTTTGCTGCGGATGAATTTCGGTGGACTGTTATGGATATTTTACAACGAAATGTAAGAAATGAGAAGGGAAAAGATGAAAGGTATTGACTAATGCGCATAAAGGGCGTATAGATATGGGCGTGGGAGGTATTGGAATGAAAAAAGCATATCCGGTTATTCTGACTCAGGGGAAAAAGTTTGTTTTGGCATATATCCCGGATTTTGACATTTTTATCCTTCCCTGCTCTTCTGGAAGAGTGAAATCAATTCTGATATAGTACCGATTTCCTCTTCCGTCAGTCCTGCTACGTTTAGAGTGAGGCATTCTTCGTTTCCGAGAAGATAGTCACAAGACACATTATATAGCCGGGCAAAACGGAGCAGATTCCTGTAGCTGGGATTCTTCACATCTAATTCGTACTCTGAAAGCACACTTGCAGATATTCCAAGCCTTTCCGAAACCTGTTTTATGGTCATTTTTCTATGGGTGCGCAATGTCCGCAATCTATCACCGATTCCAAGTATTTCCATGGCCAATACTCTTTCTGGAATTATGTATCTCCCTATAGGGTACATAAAAAAGGAACGCCTGT
>CAMQOJ010000200.1 GCA_947003375.1 uncultured Lachnospiraceae bacterium | reverse complement strand
GTTCCAACAGGCGCTGCAAAAACTCACTGGAGGGAAAGAGATGGAGAACAGATCAGAGGGAAAGACACAGATAGCGAAGCGGTTCCGGATTGGGCTGATTGCCTTATTCTTGCTGCTTTTCACTGCATCCTGCGGCAGGGGCGGCGACCTTGGGGACAGCGGCGGCCAGGTATGGATTCCGGAATTCCTGCCCATTGAGCTGGATAAGGATGCTTACAGCAGCATAGTGTTCTTTGGGGATGCCTTTTACTATATCTCCTATCAGCGGCAGGGAGATGGGTTTTGCTACCGGCTGAGCGGCTATTCCCTGGCGGACGGCTCGCTGGATGGCAGCTCCCCGGCAGGCGGCCCCCTGCCTGACATTCCTCTGCGCTGGCCGGACGGTAAGGACAGGTTCGTCACCACCCTCTTTGCCATGGATGGGGACGGCTGCTTCTATCTCATGGCCTATGTGACGGAAGGTGCCGGTTCCACGCCCCATCTATGCAAATTTGATGCAGAGGGGAGCCTGTTGTACGATGTGGACATCTCCGGGGAGACAGACAGCCCAGACCTGCTGGCGGTGGACGGCCAGGGGCGCGCATACATAGCGGGCAGAGCTTCCGGCAGCCCCTGCATCTGGCTGTATACCTCAGAGGGCGTTTACAGGGGCGCTGTCTATCCTGACGTGGCCAGAATCAGCGCCATGGGACGCGCAGGGAATGGCATGATGTATGCCCGCTGCCATGACGACAGCCCGGACGGGGACGATTCCTTCCTGGCCGGAATCGATTTCGACAATGGGAAAATGGGGACTGTGTATCCCGATTTCCCGAAAGGGGACAGTTCCGTTCTGGTTCCCGGCATGGAGAACAGCCTCCTGTCCTATGACAGGACATCCGCCTACGCTTATGATTTGACGGCTCAGAGGGGCCAGGCCCTGTTCGACTGGCTGGACCAGGGCATCAACGGCTCCTATGTGACGGCCGTCCATATGCCGGAAGCAGGCACAATCCTGGCGGTCATGAGAGATTTGTCCAGCGGCAGCTGTGAGCTGGCTTTGCTGAAAAAGGCGGACGGCTCCCAGGCAGCGCGAAAGGAGCCCATCGTCCTGGGCACCCTCTACAGCAATTCCACCCTGCGAAACGCGGTGACGGCATTCAACCGGGGAAACGGCAGATACCGTGTGCAGATCAGGGAGTATCTGGATCCCGAGACCCATGACCAGGCGGATGCCATTGCCCGGCTGAACGCGGATATCCTCTCCGAGGACTGCCCCGACATCCTGGACATTGCCGACCTTGACTTAAAGGCCCTGGCTGCCAAGGGGCTTTTCGTGGATTTGAATGAATATCTGGAACCCAGCGGCAGCCTGGACCGCTCCGACTTCCTGGACAACCTCCTGGATGCCTATACTGTAAATGGCAGATTAATTACGATTCCGTCATACTTTTCCATGAAGACGGTGTTCGGATGGCGCGGGGAAGTAGGGGAGAGCTTCGGTTGGACTCTGGACGAGCTGATGGCCTACGCGGACGCCCATCCCCAGGCGGAGCTTTTCGACAATGTGTCCAGGGGCGAGATGATGCGGTATCTGATGAGCTACAATGAGGATGCCTTTATCGACTGGTCTTCCGGGGAATGCTTTTTCGATTCCGCGGCTTTCCTAAGGCTCCTGGAATTCGTGGGCCGTTTTCCTGATGAGGCGCAGCAAAGCCCTGAGCGGTCGTCCACGCCTGTCCGAATCCGGAACGGGGAAGTGCTTCTCCTGGTAGAGGACATTTCGGATTTTACTTCCGTTCAGCTGCCTATGGCAATCTTTGACAATGAGGGCAGCTGCATCGGCTTCCCCTCTGCCGACGGCAGCGCCGGATGCATGCTCATCCCCTATGGGGCCTATGCCATCACGGCGAAGTCCGAGTGCAGAGAGGGTGCCTGGGCTTTTCTGGAAAGCTTCCTGGCCTCTGAGGACGGCTCCTCCTCCTTTTTCCCCACCCGAAAGGATATCCTGGCGGAAAAGGCCGCGAATGCCGTAAAGCCGGACTCTTCCGGCGCGGGCATGGCGATTTCCTACGCCGATTGGGAGTATGAATACCATATCCCCACCCGGGAAGAGGTGGAGCTGACGCTTCGCCTGATAGAGGCGGCAAGGCCGGTGTCCTTTGCCGAAGCCGGAGAAGTGCTGGGCATCATAGGCGAAGAGGCGGAAGGCTATTATCAGGGACAGAAGACGGCCCTGGAAGCGGCGGAGATCATCCAGAGCCGTGTTCATATTTATGTCAATGAGGATTGAGGCCCGGAAAAACCGTCCGCAGCGATCCGCAGCTTCCGCACCATGTCGCAGACCCGCTTTGCGCATGTGAGCAGCTCTTCCCTAGTCAGCGCGTAAGGATGGGCCAGACTTCTAAGCGCGGCCAGGATATCCTGCCTGTCCTCCTCGCCGTTCAGTAGATTATAGAATGTCATGAGCGCAAGAGGACGGGCTTTTTCACGCAGATTTCAAAGCCCTTTAAATAGATTTCCCGTATAGTCCTCTCATTTACCGCGCTGTTGGAGAAAAAGCGGTTGGCCTCCTGGTTGTTACACATATAATAATTCCGAGCACTTTGTCATCCAAAGCGATTGTTCCGCTATCGGCCTTTAAAAAACCGCAGATGGTAATGAGGTTATTCCTATGGCAAAAAACAGAAAGCCAAAATAATATATGATATGCTTCTCTTTTTTAACAGCTCAATTAGCCCCAGCTTTGTCTTTCTAATGCTGTATTATGTGTTGGAGAACAGACGCCTGGTTTTGCTCCCTGCCGCTATAGCACTGAAAAAAACAGCGAGGTCAGCAATCCGGCCACAGTCAAAGCAAGGCTGCCCGCAGCTCCTGCCAGGGGCGACCGCTCCATGGCCCGCGATGTCCCGATTACATGGGACGCCGTGCCGTATGCCACCCCCTGGGCTATCTCATCCTCAATATGGAACACTTTGGTCAGAACCGGCCCCGCCATGTTGCCCAGGATTCCTGTCAAAATAATCGCAGCCGCCGTGACCGCCCCGATTCCCCCTGCCTGTTCGCTGATTGCCACGCCTATGGCAGTAGTGACGCTTTTCGGCAGCACGGATATCGTCATCACCCTGTCCATGCCGAATAGATAAGCCATCCCGGCAACGGAGCTCAAGCTGCAGACGGTTCCGGCGGCCACGCCCACGATAATCGCCGCCATATGCTTTTTCAGCTTTTCTACCTGTTCGGCAAAGGAAATCCCCAGGCAGATAGTCGCCGGCGTCATCAGATAGGACAAAGGCCTGCCCCCCTCCTGATAGTCCGCCCGCTTCCTCCAGCGCCATGTAAGCATTGTTGTCCTGCAGCACCTGATAGATATCGATTCCTTTGTCCGTCAGGCGTTCTTTCGTATCCCCATCGCAATATCCTCCCGCGGCGTCCGTGGGGCCGTCCGTCCCATCGCTTCCGATGCTGAATATGGCGGTATCCTTTAGTCCGGCTATCCCTTCCGCGGCGGCCAGCGCCAGCTCCTGGTTCCTGCCGCCCTTCCCGGTTCCGGACAGATGCACGACGGTCTCCGCAAGCAGCAACATGTGTAATACTATCATCTCTTCTCCTCCATTGATGTTATTTGGGTTCGCCGGAAGCAAAAAGCGAGGCTCTCATTGCATGTAAAATGCAATAAAAGCCTCGCTTTTTATAATATGCCCCGGAGGGTCATCCCCTCGTATTGACGAAACACATTACGCAGCGCCTGTTTCACCGCGCAAGCTACTCCCTAATATTGTCAATATACTAAATCATCGCCGGTTTGTCAAGACCGAATATCGGCATCCGGTCGACGTAAATATACCCGTAATATGCCACATTCCTTTTTAAAGTTATCCGTACATAAGATTTCTTTCAATGAGGCAGCTGTGAGCCTTCTTCTTTGCGTCGTAACTGATGCCTGCCATGACCACCTCGCCGCCGAATCCCTCCAATACTGCCGGATAATTTCTTTCTTTGATTTGCCGGATAGCTCCCTCAGATGACTTATTCCATTTCAGCTCCACCACCAGTGCCGGGAGCATGGAATTCCGTTTTGGCAGGTACACCACATCTGCAATCCCCTTTCCGGATGGAAGCTCCTCCACCTTCAGATACTGGTCCATCGCAGCGATATAGGCAAACTTAATGACATATCTCAACGCCTGTTCGTTGTTGTAGAACGTAGGGGCATATTGTGTGTCACGTATCTCTTCTATGGCTTTCGCCACTGCCTCTCCCTCGCCCGCAATCGTATCCTCCAGGAGCTTCCGGGAACGGCTGATCAGTTCCATCCATTTCCTGTTTGCATTCGTACCGTTCAATATTTTCCGAAATTCTCCCCTCACCTCTTCGTTGGGGATGCGCACCGTGCCGTCTTCCTCATTCCACGTCAGGTACCCCAGATGTATCAGCAGCGTCAGCACATCGTTGCGGCTCCTGAACGTTTCAAAATCATTCTCAAAGCTTTCCGTGTCAACCTCTATCTCTTCCCCGGAAATCAGCCGGGAGACAACCTCCTGCAATCCTTCAAAATCCATGTTGATGTACGTCATCAGCGATTCCGCCGCCGAGGTCTTCTGCCAGTAGGAACGGCACTTCTGATCCTGCATGGCGCACATCACGGAATAAGGATTATAAATGGCTCCATGCCCGGGAAAATCATAGCCGTCATACCATTGCCTGACTTCTTCAAAATCCATCCCATGTCTTCCGCACAATAACCGGACTTCACTTTCCGTAAAACCGGTGAATTCCACAAACCGGCCAGGGTTCAGAATGGTATATTCTTTGAAATCCGAGATAGCCGACTGGGAACCATCCTTTTTGACGGGCAGGATTCCCGTCATATAGGCCGCCGCCACCACATTGGGCGTAAAATTATTATTCTTGAACCATCCCCGGAGCAAATTCAAATATGCCGACTGAATCTCCCCATCCCCCTTCGCCTCCCGGATCAGGGCATCCCACTCGTCGATGATGAATACAAATTCTCTGCCTGTTTCTTCCACACAGCGTGACAAATTCTCCATGAGGCTTTCCCCCGCAGGCAACTCCGGGAACATGTCCTTCAGCTCTTTATGGACAGCTTCCACGATTCTTTCGGGTACATCCGCCAACGGTTTCCTCTGCCTCTTTGCCTCGGAAATAAAACCGGTAATATCAAGATTGATTACATGATACTGGTTCAGATGTGTCAGATACCCCGGAGTCCGTGCAACCTCCCTGTCGTCAAAAAGCCCACGGGAATCGCAGGAACAATCGTAGTATGCGCAAAGCATCTTCGTCGCGTAAGATTTGCCAAAGCGCCTTGGCCTGCTGATACACAGAAGCATCTCAGATGTCCCTATGGTCTTATTGATCAATGCAATCATGCCGGTTTTATCCACATATTCTGACTGTAAGATTTTCTGGAATCCCTTATTTCCCGGATTCAAATATGTTCCCATTGAAGCCACCTCCATCCTATAAGCGAAAGTACATCCATGCTCTTTCCTCCAGTTTATGTCCCGGCAGATGAAAAGTCAATGCAATCTTTGGCAATCCGCTCCCGACTCCGCAAACCCATTCTCCCGCTTCCATTCCTTCCATGCAGCGGATTGTATTCAGGCCCTCTCTTGCAGCCTCAAAGTCCTGGCATCTTTCGGAATCCATTCCCGTCTGTGGGTCACGAATAATATGCAGCAGTTCAGATTGCATAGCTCCTGTAGTGCGCGCTCTATCTCGGGAATAGCTGCGTTGTCCAGGGACGCATAGACTTCGTCCAATAAAATGACAGGTGTCGGCTTGTAGAACGCCCGTGCAAGGGCAATCCTGCTTTTTTCGCCGCCGGATAGGTTTTTGGAGTTGTCCTGGATGATGTATCTGCTTTCACCCGGCAGCTTCTTCACAAAGCTGCGGCAGCAGGTTTTCTCAAGCGCATATTCGATTTTGTCAAAATCTATGTCCGATTCTTCGCAAAGGGCGATATTCTCAGCGATTGACCCGGGGAATAAGAACGGCGTTTGGGACACGTATGTGACCAGTGATGAACCAATTGCATCAATACGCTTTCCCGTGTTCGTCTCCACAAATATCCGTCCGCTTTGTAAGGGCGCAATCCCCTGAATCAGTTTCAGCAATGTGCTTTTTCCCGCGCCGCTGCTGCCTGTTATATAGGCCACCTGTCCGGATAGAAAATTAGCGCTCAGATGCTCCAGTACAGGATGGCCCTCTTCGTATGCAAATCTCACATCCTCCATTTTCAGGCAAAAGGATTCGCCCGTTAATTCTATGTGCTCATGATTTTGGTTTGAATCCTCATTTGTTTTCAATAATTCGAAAACCTTCGCACAGCCCACAGAGAACTGCCTTTTCATATGGATAAAGCTGCTTACAAATTTATAGGGATTGACAAAAAAGTCATATAAGGAAATCAGCGATACGTAGGCTCCCAATAAAATGATTTGCTTGATGTACAGGATTGCGCCGATTCCTATCACGCTGAGTATGACAGCCAGTTCAATCAGATTGCTGAACGCATCCATACAGACCTGGATATTGTTTGCGGGGACAACGATATTTTTGTGCCGTTCCAGCTCCTGGTGAAAGCTTTTCCTGATTTTGTCTTGATTGGCTGTCAGGCGAAAGAACAATAAGCCCTCCAGGAACTGCAGTATATTGGAAAATATTTTGTTTGCGGCGGCGTTCCTCCTCTCAGCCATCTCTACCACTGGCCTCATGATCCACCGGTCGGCAAATATTTTCATAAAGCCAAAACCAACCAATATAAGCGTCAGCTGCCATGAAATCATCAGGCCTGCTATATACCCTCCCAGGATTTTGCCAAAGCCGCCGATGAAGTTCATGGTGCCCAAAAACATATTTTTGATATCAGCCACATTATTATTGTACCGGTATAAGATGTCATCCTTTTCAAAGGCCTTTCCATCCTTGAAATTGCCGGACAGTGTATTCCTGATGATGCCGCTTCTGATATGGCTTTCCAGTTGAATCATCTTTACGTCCACTAATATGCCGCTTACATTTACGACCACGACCGAAAAGACAATGGATGTGGCGAATACAGCGATACCGGTGATGAAAACATCATAATCCTTATCCATGCAGCCTGTGGTTATCCAGTTCACTCCCCATGCGACGCCCTGAGTCATGACGAACCCTCTCAATATTTCCATGAAAGATGCTGCAAAAAGGAAAAAGGCGTAATTCTTGTAAAAGTAAGATTTCATTGTTCCATACCCCTTATGTTATATTTTTTCAAGTTTTTGATAGCAGGGACTATGTTTCACTGCATCATATTCTCCGCTTGATACAATCCTGCCATTCTCCATGATGATGATGGAATCAAATCTGCTCAAGACGGCTTCATAGACCGTGTGCATGACTACAAGCATCCCGCATTTTTTCTGATTGCTCATATTGTCTATTATTTTCAGCATAGTGTCCGGATCCACTGCCGAGAAGCTGTCTCTTATACACATCTCCGAGCCCACGAGACAGATGAGGATCTC
>CAMQOJ010000199.1 GCA_947003375.1 uncultured Lachnospiraceae bacterium | reverse complement strand
TGGTAGAGGTGCCCACCCTGGAGGGGCTGGCGTGGAACCTCTGGGGGACGGACAGGCTGGTCTGTCCGCTGATGGACGCCAGGCGGAACCAGGTATATGCCGCGGCCTGCGAATTCCTGCCGGAGGGGGAGGGCTTCGCGCTGCACACGGTCATTCCCCAGACTCCGATCGACATAGAAGAGCTGCTGGAGAAGCTCACGGCCCTGGGCAGGCCCGTGACTTTCCTGGGGGACGGGGTCCCCGTCTACAGGGAAGCCGTCCGGGCACACTGCGGCGTGCCCTACGCTCTGGCCCCTGCGGGGAGCAACAGACAGCGGGCGGCTTCCATAGCGGCGCTGGGAGCAGTCTACTATTCCCAGGGCAGGACAGTGACTGCAGCCGCGCACATCCCCGTATATCTGCGCAAAAGCCAGGCGGAGCAGGAGGCTGGGCGCAGGCAGCAGTCATAAATCCAGGATTTATGCCGATATATACTGCAGACCGCCAGGATTTACAGTGGAGTCTTCGGCTGGCGGTCTGCAGTCGGGTTGCACTGCAAATTTAACCGGTGTGCAGTATAGATAGTGGAGTGTTTATGCAGATTGAGATAAGAGAATTGCGGGAGGCGGACATCCAGGCCCTGGCGGACATCGAGGCACAGACCTTTTCCATGCCCTGGTCGGCCCAGTCCTTCCGGACCCTCCTGGAGAATCCTTACTGCTTTTATTTCGTGGCGCTTGTTGACGGACTCATCGTGGGTGGCGCAGGGTATACCGAGCTGTGCGGGGAGGCCAACATAGACAATGTGGTGGTGGCCCAAAGCTACAGGGCCCAAGGTATCGGACAGGCGCTGCTGCAGGCGCTGATCGCCCACGGAGAGGCGAGGCGGATTGCGGCCTTCACCCTGGAGGTGCGGGTGAGCAATGCGGCGGCCATCCATATGTATGAAAAATTCGGTTTTTTATCGGAAGGAATCCGTCCCGGCTTCTATGAAAGACCCAGAGAAGATGCCGTGATCATGTGGCGACGGCAGGACAAAATCTGACAAAATGACAGCAATTACCACACGCATTTATGTATATTTTTAGTATAATGGTTACAGGTCGGCCAGACAGCCACAGGTGGAACGAAAAAATGTGGTATTCGGCGGATCTGGCAGCGGTTATCGGCAGGTTCATGCGAAGGGAGAAGAGAGTATGCGTAAATACGTGGACGGACAGGATAAAGTGCTGATGAAGGTGGTCTGCAACAAATGCGGCAGGCCTCTGAAGGTGGAGAACGGATATCTGAGGGAATTCTGCTTTGCCGGGGACGCCGTGTTCGGGTATTTCAGCCGCAGGGATGGCGTGGCGCAGCATTTCGATCTGTGCGAGGACTGCTACGAGGAATGGACGGCCCGGTTCGCGGTGCCGGTGGAGGAGTCCGAAGCGCTGGAGCTTCTGTAGGAAAGGCCAGGCCGCGCAAAACAGGCCGCCCGGCCTGGGCGATGTAAGCCGCGGCCCGGTGAAGCGCGGCTTCGGATATAGGATTGTGAAAGGAGGTCCGCCGACTCCCGGGGAGGGCGGCGGGCCGGAAAAGAAGGAAGTAAGATGCTGGATGTAAGTCTGCTAGGAACAGGAGGGATGATGCCGCTGCCCTATCGGTGGCTCACGTCCCTGATGCTGCGCTACAATGGAAAAAGCATATTGATCGACTGCGGGGAAGGCACGCAGATTGCCATGCGGGAGAAGGGCTGGAGCCCCAACCCCATCGACATCATCTGCTTTACCCATTACCATGCGGACCATATCAGCGGGCTGCCGGGCATGCTCCTGACCATGGGCAACGCGGAGCGTAAGGAACCGCTCCGGCTCATAGGCCCCAAAGGATTGACCAGAACGGTCAATGCCTTGCGCACCATCGCGCCGGAACTCCCCTTTGAAGTGCGGCTGCAGGAAATCACCGAGGAGGAGCAGGAATTCTCCTTCGAGGGTTTCCGGCTGAAGGCCTTTAAAGTGAACCACAGCGTATTATGCTATGGATATACCATGACAGTGGATAGGATTGGACGCTTCGACAGGGAGCGGGCCCTGGAGCAGGGGATTCCCATGAAGCTCTGGAGCAGACTGCAGAAGGGCGAGGTTATAGAACAGGACGGGAGAACCTATACGCCGGACATGGTGCTGGGGGCTCCCCGCAGGGGTCTGAAGGTGACCTACTGTACGGACACCAGACCGGTGGAGGCCATCGCCCGGAACGGTGCCGGATCCGACCTGATGATTCTGGAGGGGATGTACGGCGAGCCGGAGAAGCTGGCCAAGGCCAGGGAGAACAGGCATATGACTATGTACGAGGCCGCCAGGATAGCGAAGGCGGCGGAGGTCCCGGAGTTGTGGCTCACCCATTACAGCCCCTCCCTGACCCATCCGGAGGACTATCTCAAGGACGTGAGGAAGATTTTCCCGAATACGGTGGCGGCCAGGGACGGCAGGACTGTGGAGTTGAACTTTGACGAGGAGTAAGGAAAGGAAAGTCCGCATGGCGGAGGGGAGGCAGGCATGAAGAAAAACACCTCAAAAAACACGACAAAAGTAGCAATCATCTTTCTGGTGCTGATAGTGGCAGTGGTGGCCTATTTCGCCTATCTTTCGAATAAAAGCCGAGGGGCGGAGGACGAGGCGGCCATGACGGCGGTGAAGCTTGTGCTGAGCCGAGACCTGGAGAATAACTATCCCCCTACGGTCAAGGAAGTGATGAAGTATTACGCAGACATCCAGAAATGCCTCTATTCCCAGGAATGCGTGGACGAGGAGGTAGAGCAGCTGGGCATGAAGGCCAGGGCCCTTTTTGACGACGAGCTGCTGGCGGCAAACGATGTGAGCAATCACCTGCTGGCCCTCAAGTCCGAAATCACCTCCTTCCAGGATGACAGCAGGCAGATTACCGCGGCTTCCGTGGCCTCCAGCGCCAATGTGGATACCTTTACGGAGGACGGATACGAGTTCGCCAGGATTCATTGCGTCTACACCGTCCTGGACGGCGGCCAGAGCAATCTGGTGGACATGGTCTATCTGCTGCGCAGGGACGGGAACAGGCGGTGGAAGATTTACGGCTGGGATCTGGCCCAGAATGTGAACCCGACGGACTGACAGCGACAGACTGCCGGAGTCAAGCTACAGAAAGCGCCGCCGGGGGCGGGGATTGCAGCCCCTGTGCGGCAGAATGAGGGAGAAAATTGGAACAGGTTCATGAGGGGGATGTCCTGGTGCTTGCCATCGAGACATCCTGTGACGAGACAGCGGCTTCCGTGGTGAAAAACGGCAGGGAGGTGCTGTCGAATGTTATTTTCACACAGATTGCGCTCCATGCGCAGTACGGCGGCGTGGTGCCGGAGATTGCCTCCAGGAAGCATATCGAGAAAATCAACCAGGTCATAGAGGAGGCCCTTGCCCAGGCTGGCGCCACATTGGAAGACATTGATGTCGTTGCCGTTACCTATGGCCCCGGGCTGGTGGGGGCGCTGCTGGTGGGCGTATCGGCGGCAAAGGCCATCAGTTTCGCCGCGGGGATTCCGTTGATTGGCGTCCACCATATCAGCGGCCATATCAGCGCCAACTATATCGAATACAGGGAGCTGGAGCCTCCCTTCATCTGCCTGGTGGCCTCCGGCGGCCACTCCCACCTGGTGGCGGTGAAGGACTACGGGGTATATGAGATCATCGGTATGACCAGGGACGACGCCGCGGGGGAGGCCTTTGACAAGGTGGCCCGGGCCATCGGCCTCGGATACCCCGGCGGGCCGAAGATAGACAGGCTCTCCAAAGAGGGCGATCCGGACGCCATTCCTTTCCCCAGGGCGAAGATAGCGGAGAACGAATACGACTTCAGCTTCAGCGGCCTGAAATCCGCTGTGCTGAACTACCTGAATTCCTGCCAGATGAAAGGGGAGCCGGTGTGCCAGGCGGATGTGGCGGCCTCCTTCCAGAAAGCGGTGATAGACGTGCTGGTGGAGCATTCCCTGCATGCCGTGCGGAAGTTCGGCTACGATAAATTCGCCATCGCGGGGGGCGTGGCCTCGAATTCTTCCCTGCGCGCCGCCTTCGAGGAGGCATGCGGGAGGCGGAATATCCGGTTCTATCGCCCGTCCCCTGTGCTATGCACGGACAATGCTGCCATGATAGGCGCGGCGGGATATTACGAGTACCTCAAAGGCATCCGCAGCGGTTACGACCTGAACGCCGTGCCCAACCTGAGGCTCTGAGGGCAGAAGAACCGGGGACTTGCGGATGCTTTTCCCGGAGCCGGAAAGAATTTGGGGAGGCGGGATTGGGGAATCGCCTGATAGAGGAGGGGTTTCTAATAAAGGAGGGGTTAAATATGGGAAAAAAAAGGTGTACAGCTGTGGTGCTGGCTGCGGGCAGCGGGAAAAGGATGCGCAGCGGCACGGCCAAGCAATTTATGACATTGGGGGGAAGGCCCATCCTCTGGTACTCCCTGCAGGCGGTGGAGCGCTCCGCCATAATCGATGACTGCGTGCTGGTGACAGGAGAGAAGGACATCCCCTATGTACGGCAGGACATCCTGGAGCGGTACGGCTTTCGGAAGGTTTCCGCAGTGATAGCAGGCGGGAGAGAGCGCTACGAGTCGGTCTGGAACGCCCTTCGGGCCATGGCGGAGGGATGCCTGACAAAACCGAATGCGGACGGATATGTCTTCATCCATGACGGGGCGCGGCCCTTCCTGACAGAGGCCCTCTTAGAATCCACCTATCAGGCGGCATGCAGATACAGGGCCTGCGTGGCAGCCGTCCCGGTGAAGGATACCATCAAGATTGCGGACGGCCAGGGCTTCGTAGCCCAGACTCCGGACAGGAGCCGTCTTTGGACCGTGCAGACGCCCCAGGTCTTTGAGACGGCATTGATCACGGAGGCGTACCGGGAGCTTTTCGCCAGGCTGGAAGCGGGGGAGTCCCTGTCGGTAACCGATGACGCCATGGTGGTGGAGGAGATGTCCGGGATACACGTCAGGCTGGTTGAGGCATCCTACAGGAATATCAAGATAACCACGCCCGAGGATATGAGGACGGCTGAAAGCCTGCTTGGGGGGGAGGATTTCCCTGATAAGAACGCGACAGAATAAGCTGAGGTATAAATATAGAAAAGAAAGCCGGAAACAAGGAACAAAAGCCCGCGCCTGGGACAGACTTGGCGCAGGCTTTTTTTCGTAAAATAAATTTTCCAATCATGCAAGAAAAGAAAGTTCTGCTCCTGTCTAATGTTTGAAAGGAGGCGGGAAGGATGTGTGATATCTACGGAAACGGAGGGAGAAAATGGGGCATGGACAGAGCATGGCGCTGACGTTTGCCGGACAGCGGGAGCGGGAGGCGCTGACAGAGGAGGGCATGGAGCTGCTGATCCACAGATACGGGGACTCTCTTCTCCGCCTGTGCACCCTCTACCTGCGCGATCCCTACCTGGCGGAGGACGCGGTGCAGGACACCTATCTGAAGGTGTGGAGGCACTATCAGGGATTCCAGGGCCGCGCCACGGAGAAGACCTGGATCACCAGGATCGCCATCAACACCTGCAAAAGCTATCTGTCCTCCGCCTGGCGGCAGCGGGTGGAGATGACGGAGGTCACCCAGGTGCTGGAGAGAGGGCTGCAGAATGGAGGCGGGGACAGGGACGCATATGAGAGGCTGGACCGCACTTTGGATCTGATGAAGGAGATCATGGAGCTGAAGGAGAAATACAGGCTGGTGATACTGCTGTACTATTACCAGGAACTTCCGGTTCCTGAAATCGCGAAGATCATGGGGAGGCAGGAGAGCACGGTGTTCTCGCTGCTGAAGCGGGGCAGGGAACAGCTTCGGGCAAAGCTGCCCCGGGAAGTCTGGGAGGTGTTGTAGATGGAATTCAGAGAAAATGTTAACGATTTGATGTCTGGCGTGACGGTAAGCGAGGGGATGCGCAGGGCGATTCTGGAGGGGAATCCGGAGAAGGCAGGCCATCGGGCCATGAGCCGTACAGGCGCCGGGACAGAAGGAGGCATGGATATGGGAAATGGCAGGAACAGGAAAAGAGGACATTCGGCGTGGAGAAGGGCAGCGGTGCCTGCGGCAGCGGCGCTCCTTGTCATGAGCACCATGTACGTGGGGGCGGGATATCTGATGGACCACACCCCTCTGCGGGACATTTTCGCCACCAGGGACGATTCCGCCCTTCCCGTGCCCCAGGCCCAGCAGCGGCCTGACATCTACGGGGAGATCCTGGATGCCAGCTTTTCCGCCTCGGAGGCGCAGACGGAGACGGGAGAGGAGCCCCAGGGAGCGGCAGACGGGGCTGAGGCAAGCGCAGAGACAGTCCCCTGGGGGCGATATGGGGAAATCGTCATGGACAATGAGCTGTTCTCCATCGAACTGCTGGAGACCACCTGTGCCGGACGGGAAATGACCGCCAGCTATATCCTGACAAAGAAGACGGATCAGTACCTCACGGTAAATGTGAGCATCGACAATAACTACCTGGGTCAATGGAAGGAGGGCCTGGCGGGGGAGGACATAGACTCGGACAGGATGCTGATGAAGAGCGGCTTCGGAGATACGTTCCGGTGGAACAATCTGCCGGAGGGATGTGGATATGAACTGGAGGAGAACCAGGAGCTCTGCATCATCACGCAGCTGGGGAAAGCGGACTATGCGCCCGGAACCTATACCCTGTACGCGGAGAGCTATTACCATGAAGCGCCGGCCGTGGAAGACCAGGGGGAGCCCTTCCGGTTTGTGGAGATCCCGGATGAGGATGTCCAGAGCGGCTTCTATAAGACCTCTATTGAAATACAGCGCAGCGGAGATTACGGGCTCGCGCTGAGCGGAGCGCTGGACAAGACGGAGGATCAGGTGCATTTCGACCGGTACGATGTCTATGTGTCCCCCATGACGGTCTATCTGACCCTGTACGGGACATATGAGGGAGAGATTTCCTCCATATGGGGAATGGGCAGAGAACATGACATCACCATCGTCTTCCAGGACGGGACGCAGACGCAGGCCACGGTGCTGCTGAGCTCCATGGGGTACGGTTCGGGGAAACTGGATGTGAACATGAGGGCTTCCTTCGACACCGCCATCGATCCGGACGCCATCGTCAGAGTCCTGCTGGACGGCGTGGCAATCATGGGGAAATGACAAAACGATAGCCCCGGGGCCAAAAGTCCCCATTTTCGGTCTGTTTCAGGCTGAAAATGGGGACTTTGGAAAAAAATGAAAAAAAGTGAAAAAAACTGTTGACAGATTCCAATCTTTTTGCTAGAATAGTTTTTGCCGTTGAGAGAGCGGCTCGCTTGGAGAGATATCGAAGTGGTCATAACGAGGCGGTCTTGAAAACCGTTTGTCCGCAAGGGCGCGTGGGTTCGAATCCCACTCTCTCCGCTGGGGGACAGACAAAAAGGCTCCCGATGATGAAATATAGAACAGCAGATTCTGCTCGCTTGGAGAAGTACCCAAGAGGCCGAAGGGACACCCCTGGAAAGGGTGCAGGTCGTTAATAGCGGCGCGAGGGTTCAAA
>CAMQOJ010000198.1 GCA_947003375.1 uncultured Lachnospiraceae bacterium | reverse complement strand
TTTGAGGAGACTACCAATCTGCATCTACATGCATTGAGGTAGTTTTTATTTTTTTACAACAGAGTACAATTTATTGGACATTCCATACGATACAATAGTTCCTATAAGCTGATAGGCAGATCCATTTCATAAATTGCAAACAAACAAAATAAAAACAAACGTTCGATTCCCCCCCCTATTGACAAAAACAAACGTATGTTCTATAATAACGAACATGACAGGTACAACCCTGCCATATAACAGAAGACCTATCCAACCATGCAGACGGTGTTGGCGCACCTCTGGCTGGACAGGCCTTCATACACACACAAATTCATACCGAAACGGCAGGAATCTGGAACGGCTGAACCGCCGTGTGTTTCATATTAAACCATTTCGATATCGACAGTCAAGCACTTTCAGGCGGTTCTGCCATGTTTTTAAGGACATCCAAGTTTTCCGAGGCGAGGATAAGGAATGTTGATTCAAAAGAAATCGCCCCATTCCTGCGGAAAGCGATTGCCAACTATTCCCTGACGGCGAAAGCATACAGTAATCTGAGGACGCTTACCTACGGAATGTTCAAATATGCAAAGGAGAAAGGGTACATATCATGGAGCATATCGCAGACCGTGAACGACATGGAACTTCCGAGAAAGGCGTTCCGCAAGGAGGTGAAGGAAGACGATGAAATGGTGCGATGTCACAGAAAATGCCATAAAAATCCGGAGGACAGAGATATCGTATAAGGACTGCGATGGCAGGAACGTATATGAAATCAGGGATTATCCTAAAACCGAAGCGGGGATCAGGACAGTGTTCGTGCCAAATGAGTTTTCCAGTATCCTAAGGCGGCTGAAGCTGTTGAGCGGCATCCAGGAATATGTGTTCTGGTAAGACGGGCAGAACATAAAGGCAATGCAGGTCAGGAAACGGCTGTACTATATCTGTAAGAAGTTGGGCATAAAGAAGAAATCTCCCCATAAGCTCAGGAAGACATATGTCTCAATTCTTTTAGACAATGGAGTGGACAAGAGGCTGGTTCAGGATGTTGCCGGGCACGCGCAGATTTCCACAAGCGAAAGGAACTACCACCGCAATAGGAAATCAGACCAGAGGAAAGAAGCGATATTGAGCGATATCCCGGAATTCAGGAATGCCAAACTTATGTTCTGATTACCTTTTTGATTACCTTTTGGCGAAAGGAAAGGAGACAGGCTCCGCGAAGCCAGTAAAATCAAGGCCTTTTGGGTAACAAAAAATGGAAGCAAGGGGGCTCGAACCCCTGACCTTTCGCGTGTGAGGCGAACGCTCATCCCGGCTGAGCTATGCTTCCATGTCCTCTATTGTACCACGCTTTCCGAAAAATGCAAGAGGAAAAATTCATTTCCTGCAAATTTTTTTTGTGTTTTTCGCCATGGTATTTTGTATTGACGCTATTGCTTTGCTGAAGATGCCTGCCCAGCCTATGGCGGAGAGGGGCATCGACAGGAGGATGTAGGGATAGATATAGCGGGAATTGGCCTCCCACAAAAGGCTGAACAGGACGCCTCCTAAAAAGAAAATCAGGAGCATGTTTTCGTCCGTGTATTTTTTTCGCGCCGGACCCACACAGTATAAAACCAGGCCGCAATAGTTCAGGAACTGGAGCACGGACAGAAAGGACAGGAGGAACCCGTCCTCCAGCGCTAGCAGACATCCTGTGATGCCGCGGCTTTCCCCATCCGTCGCTATGAGGAAATTGGTATTGTAGAAAGGGTCGTTCCACTGCGTGCACAGTTTCCGCTTATAGAAGCTGACTCCGTAGACCGGATCCTCCAGAAAGAGGGACAGCTTTGCCTGTATGTCCCGGACGGCCGTCTGGGAGGCGGCATCCCTGTCACAGTCTGCGGAATAATAGAGCGGGACGCAGTAATTGGAAAACCAGCCGGGATTGCTGGAATCTTCGGACATGCCCATGGCAATCCACATGGAGGCAGGCAGGCCGCCGTCTATGCTGTGTCCGCTGACCCGCTGATAATACAGTTCAATGCCCTTTACCCCGCCGCATGGCAGCAGCAGGACAAGGAGCGCCGCCGCGAGCATGGCGGGACGCCTGCTGCGCAGCCCGTGAAAGAGCATGGCTATGCACATAGCAAGTATCCCAATCAGGCAGTTTTTGCGGAAAATCAGGCTCATGCACATGGAGAGCGCCATGAACAGAAAGCGCTGCCGTTTCCCGTCCTTTCCATATCGGAGATAGTGCAGAAAGGCGAGAGACAGGAAAAAGAGCCCAGGCACGTCCCCGTACACCCAGCAGTTCAGCAAAAACAGCGGGAGCTGGAAGAGAAAAAGCAGGCTTCCTACCAGACGCAGGCCGTTGTCCATGGTCAATTCATTTAGGATACGGCACAGCATGAAGACGAGCCCCCCAATCCAGAGGCAGTTGAGGGCCTGCACCGCCGCGAAGTTTTCATTGCCGAAAATGCGGAAAAGAATCTGCAGATATGCTATGAAGCCCAGCTGTTGAGGGTACATGTCCAGATACCCGCCCTTGGTCAGGTTGACGTAATTGCCCTGATTGAACAGAGAGGCGGCGCTGTATACCTGCACCTGGTCGTTTATGGGGGTGCGCTGGCCGCCCAGAAAGATTAGACAGGAAAAGAGGACCGCCGTCAGCGCGATGCCAATCTGGAAACCCTGGAGCATTCTGTCGCTGATTCTCGCCCGCAGGCGGAAAATGCCCGCAAAGAAGGCAAACAACAGGAGGATTCCCACCAAATGATAAGAGGGATTGTCCCATATCTGGTAAATCGGCACGCCGTTCTCGATTTCTCCCCAGGCTTCTCTGCCGCATCTTTGTGTGAACAAAAATGACATTATCGTCATAAAAAGCGAAAAAGCAGAAACACTTAAAATCAGAAGGAGACCACAGATTTTATCGATTTTCTGCGCTGTATTCAGGCGTTTCATACTTCCAGACGGATGGATGTCCATGGTTTCCAAGCTCCTTTAGGCCGTTTTTCTTTAAGGACATTTTACTCGTCTGAGAAGAAAAAGACAAGTGCTTTTCTCTGGAGATTTGAGACGATATCTGGTATACTTAGGTTCATCAACATTATTCAAGGAGGACTTGCTGTGAAAGTGACGGTATGGAATGAAAATCTCCATGAGAAGATGGAGGCGCGGGTGACAGAGCTGTATCCGGGAGGGCTCCACGAGTACATAGCCGGGTTCCTGCGCAATGAGGAGACGCAGGTGCGGACGGCCACGCTGGACGATCCGGAGTGCGGGCTGACGGAAGAGGTGCTGGCGGATACGGATGTGCTGGTATGGTGGGGCCATATGGTTCATGACAGGGTGCCTGATGAGGTGGTAGACCGGGTACAGAGGCATATCCTGTCAGGCATGGGGCTAGTGGTGCTCCACTCAGGCCATCATTCTAAGATTTTCCGCAGGATGCTGGGAACCACCTGCAACCTGAAATGGAGGGACGGAGCCAGGGAGCGAATCTGGACTGTGAAGCCCAACCATCCGATTGCGAAAGGGATACCGGAGACCTTCTCACTGGAATGCGAAGAAATGTACGGTGAACCGTTCGATATCGCAGACCCCCAGGAGACGGTCTTCATGGGATGGTTCAATGGTGGCGAGGTGTTCCGCAGCGGATGTACCTGGGTTCGGGGGAATGGGAGAATCTTCTATTTCCAGCCGGGGCATGAGACCAACATGTCCTTCCAGAATGAACATGTAAGGCGAATCATCAGGAATGCCGTGCAGTGGGCCTGCCCCATCCGCAGGGTGGAGCTGGACTGCCCTCATTTCGAGGCGCTGGAAAAGGCGTGACGCAAAAATTACCCTTTTTCTAGCTTTTTTCTTCTTGTCTTTCGTGCCCTGTGCAGGTAAGGTAGAACAGAAGACTGTTTTCGGGCATAGCAGGCGCGGGAGCGCCGGAGATTCGGACAGGGGAGAATGGCATGAAGATACTGATAGCGGATGACGAGGATTACACCAGGGAGGGGCTGCTGGAGGAGATTGACTGGGAGGAATTCGGCATAGACGAGATCATGCAGGCGGTGAACGGAGAGGAAGCGCTGAAAATCGTGAAATGGTTCCGGCCCCATATCGTGATTTCGGATATCCGCATGCCGAAAATGGACGGGATTGCTTTCGCCGAGGAGCTGCTGGGCCTGGCGCCGGAGAGCAAGATCATCTTCATCAGCGGCTACCTGGAGACGGAATATCTCAAAAGCGCCATCCGGCTGTCCGTCATCGACTTTATCGAAAAGCCCATTGACGTGGGCCAGGTCAGGAAAGCCCTGGGGCGGGCCGTGGAGGAGGTTCTCCGGGAGAGGCGCACCAAAGAGGCGGACGAGGGCAACCGGGAATTCCGCCAGCAGAAGCTCTTCGAGCTGCTGACCCACAGGGACAGCGACTGGAGGACGGCGGAGCGGCTGGCCCGGGAGGTGGACTTCCCGCTGAACGGAAGATATGTGTGCCTGGCGGTGCAGTTCCCCAGAGCCGGACAGACCACAGGGGAGGAGCTGGAGCAGTTCCTTGACATGGCGCTCCATGCGGAGGGGAAGGCCATCGGCATATGGCAGGAGCCGTCCGCCTTTGAGGCCGTCATCGCCTGCCAGGACAGGAACCGCTATCGCCTGGGCCCCTTATATCAGAGGGTGCTGGACAGATGGCCGGACTGTAAGGTGGCAGTGGGCATGGAGGTGGAGGACTACAAAAATATCTTCAATAGCTGCAAGACGGCCCGGGCCGCCATGAACTGCGCGTTTTACCAGCCGGAGGGGAGGCTGTTCGAGATAGACGAGACAATCCTGCAGAAGCGGTTCATGGAGCCGGGCATCTACGGGACCTTTCTGCGGGTCCTGCCTGAGGGCTCCAGGAAGCTGTCGGAGTGGTTCCGCAGCCTTTTTGGAGACCTGTTCGCCAGAAAATATTATCAGAAGGAGCAGGTGTACACATTGATGGTCTCCCTGCTGACGGCAGTGTTCCGCCAATATCCCTCCAGCTACGACTGCGTGCCCTGGGTAGGCGGGGAGGAGCAGCTGCAGGCCGCGGTGCTCAACATGGACAGCCTGAAGGAAATCCAGGATTTCACGGAGACCGTGCTGGGGTGCGTGCAGGACAGGGAGGAGGAGCTGTCCGGGTTCGGCAGGGTGATCCGGGGCGTGCTGGACTATATCGCCGCCCATTACGGGGAGGAGAATCTGAGCACTGCCCAGATCGCGGAGGCCTTCCATTTCTCCCCGGCCTATCTGAACGTGCTGTTCAAGCAGGAGATGAAGGTGACCCTGAAGCAGTACCTGAGCGGCTACCGGCTGGAGAGGGCCAAAAAGCTGCTGGAGCAGGATTATATGAAGATAACGGAGATCGCCGAGAAGTGCGGCTATGCCAATGCCAACTATTTTTCCAAGGTGTTCCGGGAGGGCACGGGCATGACGCCGCTGGAGTACCGGAGCGCACGCAGTGAAGAGTAGAGGATGTCTGGGGTGATGGATATGGGAAAAGTCAGGGAGTGGTTCCGGAACGCGTCCCTGCGGGGGAAAATCCTCCTGCTGATCGTACTGGGGGGCATCCTGCCGGTGGGCATCGTGATGGCGGTGTCCTTCGCCACGGTGAGGATTCAGACCGAGGAGCGGCTGATCTACGCGCTGAACCAGGGCTACAGCCAGGTGTACCAGGCGGTGGGGGACAAGCTGTCCAGGCTCCACAACATCTCCACCCTGTTCGCGGTGAACGACATGGCCAGCCCGGTGCTGCGCTTCGACGACAAGGAGATGGACGTGGCGGAGCAGTTGATGTTGTTCGAGAACATCAATTCCTATGCCTACGGCCTGGAGATGACCATGGATTCCAGCAACATCGTCTTCTATATCGAAGACAGCTACCTCGTAGTCAATGCACAGAGCAGCCGATACCGCCCTCTCACGGACGCCTACGGCTCCCGGTGGTATCAGAGCCTGCGGGAGAACAACGGGCGCCCTGTCTGGGTGCTGCTGGACGGAAGCGGGAAGGGCGGCTCCTACGCGGCCATCGCCAGGGAGCTGTGGAACCCGGATGACTACAGCCAGACCGTAGGAATCCTGGCTATTCTGATGGAGCGGAAGAATCTGGAGAACATGCTGCAGAACGCCTACGAGGAGCAGGAGCTTTACCTGGAGACGGCGGACGGCACCCTCCTGGCCTCCAACCTGCCGGAGGAGGCGCTGCACAGGCTGTCGGTGTCCCAGCGGAACGTGGACGACAGGGAATTCGGCAGCATCACACTTGCAGGGGAGCCCTGCTATGCCAGGAGCTGCCGCATCGACGGCTCCAATGTGTACCTGGTGTCCGTTATCCCCAAGGGGGCCGTCCGGGAGGGGATGAACGTGCCCAACGGCGGTATGGGCATGGTGTTCCTGGGGGTGAGCCTGCTGGTGGTGATGGTGATGGCCACCATGGCCAAGTCCATCACGGGCCGGCTGAAGCTTTTGAAGGAGCAGATGCTTCGGATCCAGGACGGGAATATCTGCAAGATGGAGGAGGGCCCCTCCCGGGACGAGATCGGCCAGCTCATCGGCAATTACAATGTGATGGTGGACCGGGTGGAGGCGCTTCTGCGGGAGCAGTACACACTGGGCCAGGAGAAGGTGGAGGCGGAGCTGAAGGCCCTCCAGTCCCAGATCAATCCCCATTTTCTCTACAACACCCTGGACATGATTAACTGGATGTCCCAGAAGAAGGAGTCCGAGAACATCCGCAGCGTGGTCCAGGCCATGTCCCGGTTCTACCGGCTCACCTTGAGCAAGGGCAGGGACATCGTGTCCATCCGGGACGAGGTGGAGATGTGCGAGGCCTACATGGAGATCCAGAAGCGGCGGTACAGGGGGCGCATCTGCTACGAGGTGGAGGTGGACGAGGACATCCTGGACTGCCTGATTCCGAAGATCACCCTGCAGCCCTTCCTGGAGAATGCCATCATCCACGGCATCAATGAAAAGGCCGACGGCCGGGGGATGGTGATTTTAAACGGGTGGATGGAGGACGGCAGGATTACCCTGAGCGTCACCGACGACGGGGAGGGGATGACCCAGGAGGACAAGAAGAAGTCACACCAGGGCAGCCATTACGGCCTGTCCAACATCGAGCACAGGCTGGAGCTGTTCTTCGGGGAGAGCATCCCGGTGCAGGTGGAGAGCTCGCCGGGAATCGGCACCTGCGTGATCGTCAATATCCCTGTCAGGACGGAAGCGGAAGAGGCGGTGGAGCATGAGAAGTGATGGGAAGAGACAAAGCTGCGCAAAGAGAGGGCCCGCAGAGGAACGCCCTCTGGCCGGGAACGGCGCCGGGGAAAGCGCATTCGGACAGCGGCGGGCTGACAGGGGCTGCAGAAAACGGAGGACGGCCGTCCTGCCGCGCAGGGTCGCCCTGCGGTGCGGGGCTGTTTTGCTCTGCCTGTCCGTTCTGCTTTTGGGGGGCTGCGGCAGGGGGGCGGAAGAAGAGGAGAGCGGGGAGGCTGTCCGGCCCATCGTCAATTTCCGCGCAATCACCCTGGGCAAAATGCCGGAGGAAGGGATGGACGAGATTT
>CAMQOJ010000197.1 GCA_947003375.1 uncultured Lachnospiraceae bacterium | reverse complement strand
GGGGGAGGCGGTGGGCGTCAGCGGCCAGGCCGTGAGCCGCTGGGAGTGCGGCGGCGCGCCGGATGTGATGCTGCTGCCTGCCATAGCCGACAGGCTGGGGGTTACGGTGGATGCCCTCTTCGGGAGGGACGGAGGCGCGCGTGTGCCCGTGGAGGACGCGGTGGGCGGATGGCTGTGCTCTTTTCCCAGGAAGGAGCGGCTAGACCGGCTCTGTCGGCTGGTCTGGTCCTCTGTCAGGCATCTGCTGGAGGACGGGCTGGGGATTCCTGACCTGGGATATCTTCAGACCTGCCATCCCGACATGGGCGACGGCATGAACCGGCTTATGCTCAGCCAGCTTCGGACGGCAGGGGGCCTCATGCTGGACGTACACGCGGAGGATCTGTCCTTCGTCACGCTCTGGCCGGAGCCGGAAGACGGCTATGCCGCCTGGCTTGCGCCAAAGGACGAATACCGCCGTCTGTTCGGGCTCCTCTCCAGGCCGGGCTGCCTGGAGCTGCTGGAGCATCTCCACTGCCACAAGCGCAGCTACTTCGTGGCACAGGCCGTGGCAAAGCAGCTGGATATGCCCGTGGAAACTGTGGAAGAGCTGTTAAAGGCCCTGGAGGAGCGGCAGATCCTGCGCTCTGTGGAGCTGGAGCTGGAAAGCGGGGAGGCCAGAGCCTATGAGCTTGCCGAACCGGCGGCATTCGTCCCCCTGCTCTACATTGCCCGTTGCTTCATGCAGGCCGGAATGAACCATATCCGTGTGGGGAACGATGCAGCGCCCCTGCTCAGGAAGGGAACGTGGAAAGACCAGTACGGCTCCCGCAGCGCCGTGCAGACCGGGGCGAATTACATTTATTTCGGGAATTATGACAATTCCGGCCTGACGGAACAGCTACCGGCAAAGGGCAGGGAGGCGCGAAAGGATAAGGAAGAGCATGGGAAACAGGACGGTTAAAGCGTACAAGTCGGACGGCATGGGCCGTTATCTGAAAAGGTTCTGGAAGGAGAACACATTGACGATCCTCGTCCTGGCCTTATTGTGCGGGATTCAGGTGGGGGCCAATATACTGATGATGTGGTCATTTCAGGGCATCATTGACAGAGACATGAATCGGTTCCTGTTCTGGATGCTGCTTCTGGTGGCTGTCTGGTTCCTGATCCATGGATTGAGCGGTCTGGAAACCTGGCTGCGATGCCGGGGGATACGCTGCATGAACAATGCCATCCGCCAGGATATCGCCAAGGCGCTGCTGCAGAAAAGCTATCCGGAGTTCCACGGACAGTCCGTGGGAGATTATCTGGCCCTGTTCACCAATGACATCAGCCAGATCGAGAGTCTGGCCTGGAATCCTTTTTTCGACTGTATCCGCTCCGCCGTCACCGTAGTATTCAGCATCGCCGCGCTGCTCTCCCTCCACTGGTCCCTGCTGGCGGCTTCGGTTGCCACTACAGCGATCATGCTCTCCGCCCCAAAGCTTTTCCACCGGAACATGGAGCGTCTGGGGGCTGTCTGTACCCGGGAACAGCAGGCAGCGGTGAGCCGGCTGAAGGACCTCCTGTCCGGCTATGATGTCCTCCGCTTTTTCAACCGGGAACAGCTCTTCCTCCAGGGGATAGAGCAGGCCAGCCAGCGGATGGAAGGGCCCAGGTTCCGCCTGGCTTATGTGAAGGGATTCACCGGTGCGGGAATGGGCTGCGTCAACATTGTCTGCCAGATGCTCCATGTGGCACTGATCGGCATATTGTCTGTCCGAGGAATCATCCTGCAGGGGGCGCTGACAGGCGGCGGCAATCTATGTGGGAATCTTTCAGCCGGATTGGGCGGCATGGTCCAGAATGTGCTGTCCATGTCCTCCGCGAAGCCGTATTTTCAGAAGCTCCCCCTGCATATGGAACAGATTGCCATAGACCGGGCGGACAGGGCGGCGGAGGGAATCGAGGACATGGAGCCCGAAACCGCCGGAAAGAAGATCGCCATGGAGCAGGTGGGATTCTGCTATGGGGAGAAGACAGTTCTGCAAAATTTCAGCGCCTGTTTTGAAGCGGGCGGGAAGTATGCGCTGACGGGGCCTTCCGGCTGCGGAAAATCCACGCTGCTCATGCTCCTCCTGGGATGCCTGCCGGGATACACGGGCTCTGTCCGCCTGGGCGGCCGGGAGCTTTCGCAGTACAGGCCGGAACAGCTATGGCGTCAGATCGGCTATATCCAGCAGGATGTATTTCTGTTCGACGCTACCATCCGGGACAATCTCACATTGGGGGAGGAATTTTCGGAAGACGCGATACAAAAGGCCCTGCGGGACAGCGCTTTGGAAGAGGACCTGCGTTCAATGCCCCGTGGCCTGGATACGGTCGCGGGGGAAAACGGCGGGAACCTCTCCGGGGGCCAGAGGCAGCGGGTGGCCATTGCCCGGGCCCTGCTCCACAGCCGCTCCATCCTTCTGGTAGACGAGGGAACCAGCGCGCTGGATAGGGAGAATGCGGATAGAATTGAAAGGAATCTGCTGTCCAGGCCGGAACTGACGCTGATTCTGGTCAGCCATCATCTTTCTCCGGAGCGTAAGGCGCAGTTCACCCGGGTGTTCACGCTGCCGGGGGCCGGGGGCTCCTGAGGCTTCTGCCGCCCAGGCGCCCGGCTGTGGTACTACAGGTCAAGCGCCGCGATGCGCTCCTTAAGGTCATCCCTGCGCTGGGCCAGCATCATGTCCTCGCTGAGCCTCCCATACTCCGGGCTCCCGAAGGCGGCGATGAACCGGGAGCTGGCGCTGCCCGCGGTGAGCTCCGTGAGCAGGATGAGCAGTTCGTTCCCCTGGCCGAAGGCCTCCTCGGCAAAGGAGAAGAGGGCGCGGAGCCTGGACTGGGCCTTATCGGTCTCGCATTTCATCCCTGCCACCTGTGCCCGGAAGCATTCCTTCAGGAAACCGTAGGCCGCCTGGCTCTCCGCATCGCCCCGCACCCGCAGCTCCCTGTGGGCATCCTCCAGGAAACGGATGACGCTTTTGTGCTTCCTCCTGTCCGCCTGGGACAGGGCGCCGGCATTTTGCAGGCTGTCCAGCATCTTCTTACGTGCCTGGGAAAGGGTCTCCAGCCGCTCCAGGATCTGTGCCACAGAGCAGCCCTCCTTCTCCGCCAGGCTGCCCACGCCTTTCAACACGTTCTTTAAATCCGTCAGGAATGCCGCCTGTTCCATCACTTCCTTCATGTCCCCCTGCACCGCGTCCAGCAACATCCCCAGCAAAGAAAGCCGTTCGTCAAAGGGCGCTTCCTTCGCCTTGGGAACCGCGCCGCCGAACCGGCCGTCCAGGATGTCTACGATATTGTAGTCATTCTTGTATTTCCGGTACAATTCATAATAGGCGCAGAATTCCTCGGCCACCCTGTCGTTTCGCAGGTACTGGCCCACCAGCGCCCCGTCCACGGGCAGGTTTTCCTCCTCATGGAGGGCCAGGATTTCCGACAGATCCTCCCAGCCTCTGGCGGTGACATAGCTGCGGCCCTTTGCCGTCATTTCTATCCGGTAGAAATGCTCTTTTTTCAGATCCAGATAGCTGGTGACGGCATTGTGGATGCGCTTTTCCCCGGCGTACTCCTTCCAGACGCCATAATCCGGCTCCACCTCCATGACCTTCAGGCGGTCCAGGGTGGCCACGTCGAATTCCCGGACGGATTTGTTGTACTCCGGCGGATTGCCTGCGGTGACGATGACCCAGCCCTCCGGCACTCTGTGGCGGCCGAAGGTCTTATACTGAAGGAACTGGAGCATGGCCGGGGCCAGGGTCTCGGACACGCAGTTGATCTCATCCAGGAACAGGATGCCCTCTCTGATGCCGCTGTCCTCACAGATGTCGTAGACGGAGGCGATGATCTCGCTCATGGTGTATTCCGAGACGCTGCAGGCGACTCCCCCGTAGGTCCTTTGGGCGATAAAGGGGAGCCCCAGCGCGGACTGCCTGGTGTGGTGGGTCATGGAGTAGCTCACCAAAGCGATGCCCATCTCCTGGGCAATCTGCTCCATGACGGCAGTCTTGCCGATGCCCGGGGCCCCCAGCAGAAAAATGGGACGCTGGCGCACCGGAGGTATCCTGTATTCCCCGAATTCGTCCTTTTTCAGGTAAAGCCTGACTGTGTTCTCGATATATTCCTTGGCCTGTTTTATGTTCATGTCAATCTCCGTGTTTTTGCTTTCTGGCTTATGCGTTTTACGGCTTATCCATACGGCGTTCTCCGCGATGGTAGGCTTTGTGGCTCTTGCCCTGTGTCACATGTCCTCCAGCGGAATCTCCTCCCCGCTGTGGACGTAGGCAATCTGCCCTCCCATGATTTCCTTCAGGATTCGGTAGGGCAGCTCTCCAGTGCAGTGCCCGGTAAAAAAGCGGGTGCGGAGCTTCTTCAGCTCCCTGGCGGTGTCCCTGATCAGGGCGTAATCCGCCTGGCTGTAATCGGACTTCCTGCTCATGTGGAAACCGCTGATGACTACATCCGGCTCTTCTCCATAGATTTCCCGGTATCTGTCCAGAATGTTCAGGATGCCGTTGTGGGCGCAGCCGGAAATCAGCACCCGTTTTCCCCTCTCCTCCAGGACAAGGTACTGCTCATGGAGGAAATCATCCTGCAGGAATCCCTCTCCTGTCTTCCGCATCAGCTCCCGGTTGCCGCCGGGCCACAGCCGCCGCCCAAGGGCCTTGCCGAAGAGAAAGATTCCCTGGTCAATCGTCCGGTCTCCCTCCACCCATTCCACCTGGGGCAAAGCCTTAATCCGCGAATCCAGGCCGATGTATCTCTCCATAGTGTTGTTTTTATGGTAATAGGGTTCCGCGGCCAGGCGGTTGATCCATATCCGGGCCTCTCTGTTGCGCTCCGCAAAGGCCAGGAGCCCTCCGGCATGGTCATAATGCCCGTGGCTGACAATCACGGTGTCCACCTGGCCCAGGTCGATGCCCAGCTTCTCCGCATTGGTGAGAAAGGCTCCTGAGGCCCCTGTGTCCGCCAGAATCTTGTGCCCTCCTGCCTCGATGTAGAAGCTCAGGCCGTGTTCGCACAGGCAGCCTGTGGTGCCCTCTGTGTTTTCGATTAAGTTCTGAATCCTCATTTTATCCTCCTAAGCTATAGCGCCATGTCTCTTACAGGCCTCTGCCACAGTTCGTCCTTCTTCCCCAGATACAGCTTCGCCGCACCCCGCCACCCGGCACGGTGCATGGCTATCTGTGTGCAAGTATACCATAATTCCCCTTTTCCAACTATACCGATTTGCACTTTTCCAAGAAAAGATTTCCTGGCCTCATGATTTTTTAGAAAAAAGCATGCGCTGGACGGCGGAGCCTAAAATATGTTATACTCATCAGCGATGCAATTTGCCGCAACATCTCTGGAATCCTTTGCTCAAGACCAGCTTAAAACAAATCCACGGCTCTGAAAGGCAGAAAAGTTTGGAAGTAAACTTCCATACAATAGAATCCGAAAAGCAGGATTCTATTGTATGGAATTCTGATTGGTACGCCCGCCAAGGGCGGGCATAGGGGTATAAACATGAAAAAATTACTGGTAAACCACAAAAAATACGGCTTCGGGGACTTTTTGCGAATCCCTTTCACGGTCTGCCCGGTATATGCGGGAATCAAGACGCTCAATCAGGTATTAGTATCCGTTCTACCGTCACTGCAGGTGCTCGCCACGGCGGCCTTCATCGACACCGCCCTGGACATCTTCGCGGGAAAGGCAGGGCAGTCGGCCATCACCGCGCCCCTGCTGTGCCTGATCGCCATAGTGGCCTACAACAACCTGAACTGGCAGCTCATGAGCTACATAAACCTGAAAATGGCCATGCGCCTGGAATTCGCATACCGCACCGGAATCGTTGAGAAACGGGCGGCGCTGGAATACCGGCATGTGGAGGACAACGATACCTGGGAACTGATCAACCGGGTCTGCAGCGACCCTGTAGGGAAGCTGACGGGCGGATTCGACAATATCCTCGGCGCGGCGAACATCGTCCTGCGGGTGGGCTCTTTGCTTGTCATCCTCATGGCCCAGGTGTGGTGGGCGGGGTTGGCCATCGTGGCCATCTCTATCCCTCTCTTCCGGCTGGCTATCAAAGGCGGACATCAGATTTACGAGGAAAATAAGGAAGCGGAGAAGCACCGCCGCAGGGCGGACTACTTAAAGAGCGTTCTGCAGGGGCGGGAAAACGTGGAGGAACGGACGCTTTTCGGTTATACGGAAAAGGTGAACCGGCAGTGGCTGGAAAAATACGAGGCCGCCCGGAAGATTTCCGTGGGAGTGAGCGCCAGATATTTTGTCCGCCTGAAGGGCTCCAGCCTGATTACAATGCTGCTCTCCCTGCTGATTATCAGCGTGCTCCTGTTTCCGCTGACAAAGGGGCTCATCACGCCGGGCATGTTCATGGGGCTCATCACTTCCACCCTGAACCTGATTCAGATGATGTCCTGGGAGCTGTCCGACACCATGAATAAAATCGCCCAGAACCTGGAGTACTGCAAGGATCTGACCGCCTTCTGCGCCCTGTCCGAAACCCCCGGGGCGCTGGACCTGCCAGGCGCCGGAATCCCTTTCGAAAGCCTGGAGTTTCGCCAGGTATCCTTCCGGTATCCGGGCACGGATAAGGATATCTTAAAGGATTTCAGCCTTCGCCTGGAATGCGGCGGGCATTATGCCTTCGTGGGCGTCAACGGGGCCGGAAAGACCACGCTGACCAAGCTTCTGACCGGCCTGTATGACAATTACGAGGGGGAGATCCTGCTGGACGGCAGGGAGCTGAGAACCTTCCGCCAGGCGGATCTAAAAGCGCTCTTCTCCGTGGTCTATCAGGACTTCGCCCGCTACCAGATATCCCTGGATGACAATATCGCCCTGGGAAACGTGCTCCGAAAAGACCCGGCGAAGATCAAGGAAGCCGCGGAGGCCATGGGCCTGGGCCAGACGATTGCCGAATTGCCCCGGGGGATGGAGACCCCTCTGGGCAAAATAAAGGAACAGGGCGTAGACCTCTCCGGGGGCCAGTGGCAGCGCCTGGCCATCGCCAGGGCTCTGTACAATCCGGCGGCGGTACAGATCCTGGACGAGCCCACGGCGGCCTTGAATCCGGTGGCGGAGAGCGGCATCTATGAAATGTTCGGCAAGATCAGCGCCGGGAAATCCACAATCTTCATCACCCACAGGCTGGGGGCCGCCCGGCTGACGGATGAGATCATCGTGGTGGACGGCGGAAAAGTGGCGGAAAAGGGGAATCACGAAGAACTGCTCTCCCAAAAGGGCATTTATGCCTCCATGTATGAGGCGCAGAGGAGCTGGTATCAATGAAAAGACAAAGCGGGACGAAAAAAGAGAGGGGTATGGCAGGCGCTTTCGGAAGGCTCCTGCCGGTGATAATAAAGGCAGCGCCCCTCCTGTTCATGACATACATGGTGCTGTCCATTCTCCACGGCATCTCCTTCGGCGTGGAGACCATGATGCAGCAGCGCTTCTTCGACAGGGCGGTGGACGCGGCAGGGGGAAAAATCGGAATCGGCCAGGCCTTTCTCGCGCTGGCGCTCCTGGGCATCGCCAATGTGGCCTGTCAGGTGCTGAATGGCGTGGCCAATTTCCTGCCGGACGTACTGG
>CAMQOJ010000196.1 GCA_947003375.1 uncultured Lachnospiraceae bacterium | reverse complement strand
GATCTGGCTGGCCGGACGGATGCCTGGATTCGGGGAAGGGCAGAGTCCGGCAAATGTCCGGGGAGGAGCGCGGAGGAAGCCGGGAGCTTGGACATCTGTCCGGCCAAAACGTCGGACAAAGGGGAGCGAGCGGATATCAGCCAGCCCGGGAGGCTGTCGGCCGGAGCATCTCGGAGCCTTGCGCAGCTTCTGCCGGACATACTGCACAGCCGCCATGTGGGTGCTGCTGACCGCATTCGCCCTGATGACTTTGAACTGTGCCATACTTTACCATACCTCCGGCTTCGGGGAGCAGTATCTGGAAGCCGCCGCCGCGGAATACGGCCTGGAGGAGCTGGAGGCGCTGCGGAATTTCGTGGTGGGGCAGTGCAATGCTCTGTGCTGCCGGATTCCCAGGAACGAGGACGGCTCCCTCTCCTATGGCGGGGACATGGCGGAGGCGGCGAGGGAGGCCATGGGGAAGCTGGGAGAGGCTTATGGCCAGCTCGGCGGCTTTTATCCCGCGCCCAAGCCCCTGCGGTGTTCGGATTTCCTGAGCAGGCGGTACATAGCGGGGTGCTTCTATCCCTTTTCCATGGAAGCCAACTACAATGACGTGATGTACGTGATGAACATGCCCTCCACCATGTGCCATGAGCTGGCCCATCTGAAAGGGTTCATCCGGGAGGACGAGGCGAACCTGATCGGATACCTGGCCTGTGTGCAGTCAGAGGACATCTATTTCCGTTACAGCGGTTATCTGAGCGTGCTGTATTATATCGACAATGATTACAGGGAGGCGGTGGGACTTGAACGGTATCTGGCGGCGGAACCCATACTGCCCCAGGTGCGCGAGGACAATGTGTTCCTCACCGAAAAGGAGCGGGCCAGGGTGGAGGAGACGGCGTCTATGGGCACGGAGGTGGTGGACGCGGTGTCGGACAGAATCGCTGACGTGCGGCTGAAGCTCAACGGCGTGGAGGACGGAGTGGTGAGCTACAGCAATGTGGTGGGGCTGCTTCTGCGGTACTATGATGTGTGGGGGTACTAATGGGTTAAGGGAGCCTTACTGGATATTGTCCGGGAACTGTTCCAGGCTTTCCGCCCGTTTGGCCTGTCGGATCCAGCTATCCAGAACAGCCAGATCCGTCTCGGAAAGGATTCGCTCCTTCGCGTCCTCTGGCATAGGGCCTAAGTCCTCCAGCAGTATCAGGATGGTGTCCGCTTTGCTTTTTGACTCAATGTGCTGCCGGTTCTGGATTAGGGCTTCCTGATACCAGTTGTCCAGCACGTTCAAATCCGTCTCGCCCAGAATATGTTCCCGTTCCTCAGAGGGAACCTCCCGGGTCTCCTGCAGAAGCATAAGGAGGTCGTCTGCCCTGCCTTCTGTCTTGGCCTCGGATTTAAGCAACCTTTCAATCTCATAACTCTTCATATAAGCCAGCCCCACTTCTTGTCTGGTTTTACCTCCGTTACCATCTGATGCAGCCTGGCCAGCCCGGAAGACTTCGTGTTCTCAGCGGTGGAGTGCTCCATGTATCGCGCCAGCTGCCGCAGCTCCTCCGGCGGATTCCCTTCCGTGCCCTTCGTGTAGAGGAATACAGTCCTTGCGCTGTCCTCATAGGGGAGTTCCGGCACCTCCAGGCAGCGGTTCCCATCCGCCAATGACAACAAAAATTCTGTCGGAAGATAACTTTACTTTTCTGCCATATTTTTGTATACTTAGAGACATGAATGACTTGTGGGCCGTTCCATCGCCGGAGCGGCCGGCTCTGTGACCTAGGGAGAAGCGAAAGGAGCGCAAATGCCTGACCAGGAGCGGAAAGAGCAGAGAGGCCTTCTCGATGGGCAGAAGGATTTCCTCAACGGAAATAAAGAGTTTCTCGATGGAAATAAAGAATTCCTGATAGAGAAGATCAAGGAAAAGCCGGTGAACAAGAAGAAGCTGATCCGCCGGACGATCATCACGGTGTCCATGGCGGTGATCTTCGGCCTGGTGGCCTGCGTCACCTTCCTTGTGCTGGAGCCGGTGATCAGCAACTGGCTGTACCCGAAGGAGGAGCCCGAGATACAGACCGTGGAGTTCCCGGAGGATAAGGAGGAGATGTCGCCGGAGGAGATGCTGGCGGAGAACCTCCCCACGGAAAGCCCGGAGCCCACGCCTGCACCCACCCCGGAGCCCACACGGAATCCCGAGGACGGCAGCGGGGACCCCTACGTGCCGCTGGGGAAAGAGCAGGTGCAGGACATCCTGTCCCAGGTCACCTTCGACCTGAACCATTACAAGCAGCTCTACACGGCCCTCCACGACTATGGGAACGAGCTGAGCCGCAGCGTCGTGACGGTGACGGCGGTGACCTCCAACGTGGACTGGTTCAACAGCGTGCAGGAGCGCAGGAACCAGTGCTCCGGCGTCATCATTTCCGAAAACGGCATGGAGCTTTTGATCCTGACGGATTATTCCGCCATCAGGTCCGCGGAAAGGCTGCTGCTGACCTTTTATGACGAATCCCAGACAGGGGCACAGCTAAAGCAATATAATGAGGCCACCAATCTGGCGGTGCTTTCGGTGCCGTTGGAGGAGCTGAGCGACGCGGTAAGGGGCGGGCCAGGGAATGCGCAGGACGGTTTCGAGGCGGGGGCCCAGGACAGTCCGGCAGGCGCGGGCGCTCCGGGCAATCAGGATCCGGACGCCCCGGAAAATGAGGATTCGGACGATCCGGGAGACCTGGGCGCTTCGGACATCCCGGGCCAGGGGAACACAGGGGCCCAGGATTCGGGCGGCCAGACAGCCCGGAATCCGGACGAGCCGGAGAGCGGGCTCCCCATCGCGGAATTCGGGTATTCCAATGCGAAGAGCCTGGCCGGTACGCCGGTCATCGCCGTGGGCAGCCCCATGGGAACCAGCAATTCCCTGTGCTACGGCATGATAACCGCATCCGGCACCACCGTATCCACAGCGGACAGGAACTACCGGATTCTGCTGACGGACATCAGCGGAAGCCAGAACGCCAGCGGAGCCCTGTTCGACCTGCAGGGGAAGATGATCGGATTCATCACGAATTACAGGACAGGCTCGGACATGAAGAACCTGATCACGGCCTATGGCATCACGGATCTGCAGAAGACTGTGGAGAAGATGTCCAACGGGGCGGAGATTGCCTACCTGGGCATCCAGGGGGAGGATGTGCCCCGGGAGGTCAATGCGGAGCTTGGAATCCCTTTCGGGGCCTATGTGGAGGAATTCGACATGGACTCCCCGGCCATGCGGGCCGGCATCCAGCGGGGGGACGTGATCACGGCCATCGGGGAGAAAAGCGTATCCGGCTTTATGGAATACAGCAACGCGCTGATGGACCTGGAGCCCGGGCAGACAGTGGAGGTCACAGTCATGCGGCAGGTCCAGGAGGAATATAAGGAAATGAAGTTCAATATTGAGTTGGGAGGAGTCAGGTAAATGAAATTCATCAGAGATTTGAAGGAGGGGGACAGGATTTCCGACATCTACCTCTGCAAGCATAAACAGGCGGCAGTGACCAAGAACGGGAAATCCTATGAGAACGTGATCCTGCAGGACAAGACAGGCATCATCGACGCAAAGGTCTGGGAGCCGGGCAACCCGGGCATCGGGAATTATGACACGCTGGACTACATAGATGTCGTCGGTGATGTGAACAGCTTCCAGGGCTCGCTGCAGGTCAGCATCAAGCGGATCCGGGTCTGCCGGGAGGGGGAATACAATCCCGCGGACTATCTGCCGGTGAGCGCAAAGGACAACGACAAGATGTACGCGGAGCTTCTGGACATGGTGGACAGCATCCGGAATCCCTGGCTGAAACAGCTCCTGGAGGCCTTTTTCCTGGCTGACGATGAATTTGTCAGAAAATTCCGCCATTCTTCTGCCGCAAAAACGGTGCACCATGGGTTTGTAGGCGGATTATTGGAGCATACTTTAAGTGTGGCGAAGCTGTGCGGCTATTATTGCGGCGCGTATCCGATCCTGAACCGGGACCTCCTGCTGACGGCGGCCATGTGCCATGACATCGGCAAGGTGAAGGAGATTTCCCCTTTCCCGGAAAATGACTACACGGACGACGGCCAACTGCTGGGGCATATCGTCATGGGCTCCCAGATGGTGGCGGAGAAGGCGGCGGCAATCCACGGCTTCCCCCATGGGCTGCTGGCCCAGGTACAGCACTGTATCCTGGCCCATCACGGGAAATACGAGTACGGCTCGCCCAAGCTTCCGGCGCTGATGGAGGCCCTGGCGCTGAACTATGCGGACGACACGGACGCGAAGCTGGAGACCTTCAAGGAGATACTGGAGAACAACAGCGGGAACCAGGGGTGGCTGGGGTACAACCGGCTGTTCGAGTCCAATCTGCGGGCTACCAGGGAATAGGGAGATACGGTTTCGGGCAAGAATGAAGGACAGGCTTAAGAGCAGGATTTGAGAGGAAGTCTTAAATATAGAAGAAATGCCCGTAAAGGGCGCGTGGAGGTGCGAGATGAAGGTGACGGACGATATTTTGTATGTAGGCGTGGACGATCACGAGGTGGATCTGTTCGAGGGGCAGTATCAGGTGCCTGGCGGGATGGCCTACAATTCCTATGTGATACTGGATGAGAGGATCGCGGTGATGGATACCGTGGACGCGGGGTTCGGCGCCCTGTGGCTGGGGAACGTGGAGGCGGCCCTGGGAGGGCGCAGGCCGGATTACCTGGTGGTGCAGCATATGGAGCCGGATCACTCGGCCTGTATCCCCCTTTTCCTGGAAAAGTATCCGGAGGCCCAGGTGGTGGCCACCGCCCCGGCCTTTAAGATGATGGACCAGTTCTTCTCTCTGGGGGCTGAGGTGAAACGGATGCCCGTGGCAAACGGGGCGGAGCTGGATCTGGGGCGGCATAAGCTGAGCTTCGTGTGCGCGCCCATGGTGCACTGGCCCGAGGTGATGATGACCTATGACCCGGCGGACAAGGTGCTGTTCTCGGCGGACGGCTTCGGGAAGTTCGGGGCTCTGGACGTGGAGGAGGACTGGGCGGATGAGGCCAGGCGGTATTATATCGGCATCGTGGGGAAGTATGGCCCCCAGGTGCAGAACGTGCTGAAGAAGGCGGCGGGGCTGGAGATTCGGAAGATCTGTCCGCTCCACGGGCCTGTGCTGGAGGAGAACCTGGAGTATTATCTGGGGCTGTATGACAAATGGTCTTCCTACGAGCCGGAGGAGGACGGCGTGGTAGTGGCGTATGCCTCTGTGTACGGGCACACGAAAGCAGCGGCGGCCCGTCTGGCGGAGGAGCTGCGCGACAGGGGCGTGACAGTGGCCGTCTACGACCTGGCCAGGGACGACATGGCGGCGGCAGTGGCGGACGCTTTCCGCTACAGCAAGCTGGCGCTGGCCTGCAACACCTACAATATGAGCGTCAATCCCTTCATGCACCAGTTCCTCACGGTGCTGGCGGAGCACAGCTATCAGAAGCGCATGGTGGGGCTGATCGAGAACGGCTCCTGGGCCCCTGTGGCGGCCAAGGCCATGCGGGGGATGCTGGAGAAGTGCAAGGAGATCACATTTGCGGAAAATACGGTGACAGTGCTGTCCGCCATGAAGCCCCAGAGCGAGGAGCAGATAAAGGCGCTGGCGGCGGAACTGGCGTAGGAGCGGAGAATTTTCAGGCAAGCGCCCACGGCGGATTTGCCGCGCCGGGGACTGGGGGCGGCAGGGATATGCTTTGCGGAGGGAAAAGTATGGAATTTCAGAAAAACGAACTCGCTGTGGTGACGATTGAGGACATGGGAAGCGACGGCTTCGGCATAGGGAAGGTGGACGGCTTTGCGCTGTTCGTCAAGGATGCCGTGGTGGGCGACAGGGTGGAGGCGAGAATCGTAAAGAGCAAAAAGAATTATGCCTATGCGCGGCTGGAGAAGGTCATGGAGCCTTCTCCTTTTCGCGTGGAGCCGAAATGCCCCTGCCACAGACAGTGCGGCGGATGCCAGCTCCAGGCCCTCTCCTATGAGAAGCAGCTGGACTATAAGCAGGACAAGATACGGAACAGCCTGATTCGCATCGGGGGCTTTGCGCCGGAGGAGGTCGACCGGTGGATGGAGCCCATCGTGGGGATGGAGGAGCCCTTCCGCTACCGGAACAAGGCCCAATATCCTGTGGGCAGGGACAGGGAGGGGAATGTGGTGGCAGGGTTCTACGCAGGGCGGACCCACAGCATTATCCCCAATACCGATTGCCTGCTGGGGCCTGTGGAAAATGAGGCCGTCATGGAAGCTGTGCTGGATTATATGCGGGAGAATCGGGTCAGCGCATATGATGAGGCATCCGGAACCGGGCTGGTGCGGCATGTGCTTATACGCAAGGGGTTCGTCAGCGGGGAGATTATGGTGTGCCTGGTGATTAATAAAAAAGTGACAGATGTGTCATGTGGCGTGCCGAAAGAAATGGTATCCCGCGGAAAGGATATTGGGACAGGGCAGACGGCCGGGGGGATGCGCAGTGGGATGGAAGGATGTCGGGGGCTGAAAGGAGAGTCTGCGGAAGGATGCTGTGGGCTGAAAGGAGAGTCCGCGGAAGGACGCTGGGGGCTGAAAGGAGAGTCTGCGGAAGGATGCTGTGGGCTGAAAGGAAGGGCTGTGGAAGGATGCCGATATGAAAGAAGGGCAGAATGCCCCATGCCGGGAGAAGAGCGCAGCTTTCAGGGGGAGTTCCTACCCCGGCAGGACAGGCTCCTGCGGAAATTGACCGGGATAGCGGGCATGACCAGCATCTCCGTGAGCATCCAGACCGAACGCACCAATGTGATCATGGGCAGGGAGATACATACAATCTGGGGGAAGGACTGCATTTCGGACACCATCCGCGTCCGGGACATGGAGCGCCCGGGCTGGCCCTACACGGGGCGGGAGCTGACCTTCCACATCTCGCCCCTGTCCTTTTACCAGGTGAATCCCGTCCAGACGGAGAAGCTCTACAGCCTTGCCCTAGAATACGCCGGGCTCACCGGGCAGGAGACGGTGTGGGATTTGTACTGCGGCATCGGCACCATCTCCCTGTTCCTGGCGGATAAGGCGAAGCGGGTCTACGGGGTGGAGATTGTGCCCCAGGCCATAGAGGATGCCAGAGAGAACGCGGCTCGCAACGGGATTGGGAATGCGTCCTTCTTTGTGGGGAAGGCGGAGGAGGTGCTGCAGGAGTTTTGCCATGGCGGGGATTGGGAGGATGCTGCGCATCCGGATGTAGTGGTGGTGGATCCGCCCCGGAAAGGCTGCGACGATACATGCCTGAGAGCCATATTGGCGGCTGGGCCGGAGCGGATTGTCTATGTAAGCTGCGACCCGGCGACCCTGGCCAGGGATTTAAGGGTACTCTGTGACGGGGGGTATGGGATTGAGAGAGTGCGGGGGGTGGATCAGTTCGGGATGACGGTGCATTGTGAGACGGTTGTAATGCTTTCCCACAAAAAGCCTGATAGTGTAATCAACGTAAAAGTGGAGTTTGGCGAGGATGAGGGCAAAGTGCCGCTTGATAATATTGCCAAGAGAGCCGCAGCATACAAGCCGAAAGAGCGGGTTACATACAAGATGATTAAGGAGTACATAGAAGCGAAATATGGCTTCAAAGTACATACCGCATATATCGCAGAGGTAAAGAGGGAGTTAGGATTGCCGATGTATGATGCCCCTAATGCGGTAGAGGAATTGAAAC
>CAMQOJ010000195.1 GCA_947003375.1 uncultured Lachnospiraceae bacterium | reverse complement strand
GTATGGGGGAGTTCATGGCCACCCGCTCCCCGAAGGAGCGCTGCATGAAATTGGAGGAGTTCAGCTCCGGCACAGGCCTCCTCCTGCCGAACATGGTGGTGATATAGCCCTTTTCCTTCGCCCCGGCCACCAGCCCGTCCAGGAAAGCCTTCACCCCCGGATAGGTGGCGAAATACTGCTCGATGTAGTCCGCCGCCTCCTTCTTGCTAATGCTCAGATCCTGGCTCAGGCCGAAGGAGCTGATGCCGTAGACAATGCCGAAATTCACGGCCTTGGCGTTGCGCCGCTGGAGATCCGTGACCTCCTCGAAAGGCGTGTGGAACACCTTCGCCGCCGTAATCCGGTGGATGTCCTGATCCATGTGATAAGCCTCGATCAGTTGTTCGTCCCCGGACATATGGGCCAGCACCCGCAGCTCTATCTGGGAGTAGTCAGCGTCCATGAACTCGCAGCCCTCCCTGGGCACGAACACCTTGCGGATGCGCCTGCCCAGCTCCATGCGCATGGGGATGTTCTGGAGGTTTGGCTCCGTGGAGCTGATGCGGCCCGTGGCCGTGATGGTCTGGTTGAAGCTGGTGTGGATCCTCCTGTCCTCCCCGATGTAGACGGCCAGCCCGTCCGCATAGGTGGACTTCAGCTTGGTAAGCTGGCGGTATTCCAGGATGTCCTTGACGATGGGTGCCTCCTCCGAAAGCTTCTCCAGCACGTCCGCCGCCGTGGAATACCCTGTCTTGGTCTTCTTGCCCCCGGGCAGCTTCATGGTGTCGAAGAGCACCTCCCCCAACTGCTTGGGGGAATTGATGTTGAACGCCACCCCCGCCTGGGCATGGATGGACTTCTCCAGCTCCTCTATCCGCGCCACCAGGGCGTCGCCGTAGGCCTTCAGCTCCTCCCTGCGCACCTCCACGCCCTCCCGCTCCATGTCGTACAGCACCAGGGACAGAGGCATCTCCATCTCCCGCATGAGCCGGTCCATGCCGGTCTCCGTCAGCTTCCCCTCCAGCACGTCCGCCGCTTTCCGGGCCACATAAGCCCCGTAGCAGCAGTATTCCATGAATTTGTCCGGAGCCTCCCGGGACGCCTCTATTGCTTTCTGTTTGCCGAAGCGCTCTGCCCAGCCGGGTATCTGCAGGCCCAGATGCTCCGATGCAATGGTCTCCGGCATATAATCGCTTTTTAAGGGGTTCAGCAGATATGCCCCTATCAAAATGTCGAAATATCGTTCCGTGGTATCCTGCTCCAGGTATGGGTACAGCTTCTTGATATCAAAGGCCCCTATCCTCGCCCTGGCGGAAAGTGCCCTGAGACCCTGGGCACACGCAGCCTCTTCCCCATCCCCGCCCCCGTTCTCTCCGGGCTCGCCAAACAGGGAAAGCTGTACATTCTCCCGCACCGGAAGCACGTAGAGGGAGACCTCTTCCTCCGTGGACAGCGCCACAGCCAGCAGGCAATCTCCGTCCGTGACCGGGAATAAGCCCACGCGCTGACCGTCCTTTACCTTCTTCAGCTTTCCGAGAAAAGCCTTCTGGCTCTCCAGCCTCCCAAAGGTAGCGGCGATATCGATATTTCGATCGGTCTGCTCCTCCTCAAAGCGGCCGAGCATGTTGCGGAATTCCAGCTCCTTGAACAGGTCGTAGGCCTCCTTTGTATAGAAGCCCTCCGCTCTGGAAGTGTCATAGTCAATGGACACATCGCTGTCTGTCCGAATCGTGACCAGGACCTTGCTCAGGTCCGCCAGCTCCCGGTTCGCGATCAGGGATTCCCTGATGCTCTTCTTGGAAATCTCCTCCACATGGGCGTAGATATCCTCCATGGAGCCGTACTGCACCATCAGCTCCGTGGCGGTCTTCTGCCCCACCTTGGGCACCCCGGGCACATTGTCGGAGCTGTCGCCCATGAGGGCCTTCAAGTCGATGAACTGGAGCGGGGTCACCTGGAAGGCCTTGACTACATCCTCCGGATAATAGTCCTCCACCTCGGTCCTCCCCATCTTCGTCTTCGGAATCCTGATTTTGATATGCTCGTCCGCAACCTGCAACAGGTCCCTGTCGCCGGACACCAAAGATACCTCCATCCCCGATGCCTGGGCCTTCTTGGCCAGCGTCCCCAGGATGTCGTCCGCCTCCAGCCCAGCCTGCTCCACGATTGTCACCCCCATGGCCCGCAGCACATCCTTCAGCACCGGAACCTGCTCCCGCAGCTCCTCCGGCATGGGCTTCCTGGTGCCCTTATAGGCCTCATAGAGCTCATGGCGGAAGGTGGGCGCATGCACGTCAAAGGCCACCGCAAGGTAATCCGGCTTCTCCTCCTCCAGAATCCTGAACATAATATTCAGAAAGCCGTACACCGCATTGGTGTGCAGGCCTTTGGCATTGGTCAGATCCGGCACGCCGTAAAAGGCCCTGTGCAAGATGCTGTGTCCGTCTATCAGTACTAGCTTCCTGTCTTTTACCATGGTTCCACCGCCTTTGACAAAATGATGTTTATGACATTGATAGCATAGTCAGAGCAAAATCCAAACGAATATCCACACAAGAAATCCGGATGCCACGATTTCCAGGGCAGAGCCGATATAGAGGAACGCGGAGTTGTAGCTGATTTTCCGCCTGGTCTCCTCCAGGCGCTGCCCCAGCTCGCTCTGCAGATCGAAAGCATTGCCGTCCTCCAGGCGCTGCATGCCCTCCGCCACCAAAAACTGGATGGACAGCTCCTCCCTGCACTCCCCGCACCGCTCCCAGTGCTCATAGAAGCGCTTCAGGGTGGGGAAGTCCAGCTTCCTCCCGATGAATCCTGGAATCAGCTTCTCGAATTCCTTGCACTCCGTATCCTCTTTCCTCTCCCACGGTGCCACTTCTCCCACCCCCGCTTCCGCGGCCTGGCGAATCTGCCCTTGCTTTCAGCCAAAATCTACCGGTCAATCCCGGCTCCTCGCATAGCTTACCCAGGCATATCAGGCCGCTTTTCTGTACGCCTCCCCGGTTCCTGCCGATTCGCTCAGGCCTCCAGCGCCTGGGCGATATCCGCGATCAAATCTTCCTTGTCCTCGATACCGCAGCTGATGCGGATCAGCTCCGCAGGCACGCCCGCCTCCCTCAGCTGCTCGTCCGTCATCTGACGGTGGGTGCTGGAGGCCGGGTTCAGGCAGCAGGTGCGGGCATCCGCCACATGGGTCTCGATGGCCGCGATCTTCAGGCTCTTCATGAAGCTGCTGGCCGCCTCCCTGCCGCCCTTCAGGCCGAAGGAGACTACGCCGCAGCTGCCCTTCGGCAGGTATTTCTGCGCCAGGGGATAGTATTTGTCTCCCGGCAGGCCGCAGTAGTTCACATAGGCTACCTTCGGATGCTTAGAGAGGAATTCCGCCACCGCCTGGCCGTTCTCACAGTGCCGCTGCATGCGCACATGGAGGCTCTCCAGCCCCAGGTTCAGGATAAAGGCGTTCTGGGGGCTCTGGATGGAGCCGAGATCCCGCATGAGCTGGGCGGTGCATTTGGTGATGAAGGCGCCCTCCTTCCCGAACTTCTCCGCGTAGGTGATGCCATGGTAGCTGTCGTCCGGGGTGCACAGCCCGGGATATTTGTCCGCGTGGGCCATCCAGTCGAACCTGCCGCTGTCCACGATGGCTCCGCCTACCGCCGCGCCGTGGCCGTCCATGTACTTGGTGGTGGAATGGGTCACGATGTCCGCGCCCCACTCAAAGGGACGGCAGTTGACAGGCGTGGCGAAGGTATTGTCGATAATCAGGGGAACGCCGTGGGCATGGGCACATCCCGCAAACTTCTCGATATCCAGCACGGTGAGGGCAGGATTGGCGATGGTCTCGCCGAACACGGCCTTAGTATTGTCCTGAAAAGCCGCGTTCAATTCCTCCTCCGTGGCATCCGGGCTCACGAAGGTCACGTCTATGCCCATCCTTTTCATGGTGACGGAGATCAGGTTGAAGGTGCCGCCATAGATGGTGCTGGAGGAGACGATGTGGTCGCCGCAGCTGCAGATATTGAAAAGCACATAGAAATTAGCGGCCTGTCCGCTGCTTGTCAGCATTCCCGCGGTGCCGCCCTCAAGCTGGGCAATCTTGGCCGCCACATAGTCGTTGGTGGGGTTCTGGAGCCTGGTGTAGAAATATCCGCTGGCCTCTAAGTCGAAGAGCTTCCCCATCTCCTCGCTGGTGTCATATTTGAAGGTAGTGCTCTGGATGATGGGAATCTGGCGCGGCTCCCCGTTTCCCGGCGTATAGCCGCCCTGTACACAGATGCTGTCGATTTTCATATCGGTCTCCTCCTAAAATATGTTGTTTTTCCTCATTGGTAAAACCTGTCTTCCAGTATACACATTTTAGGAGGGAATTGCAACACCTACGGTGTCAAACGGTTGGGGCCGCGGAAGAGGAACATGGCATCCTTTATGGTCAGGCCCACAAGCAGCATGGTCAGCCTGTCCACGCCGATTCCAAAGCCGCCATGGGGTGGACATCCGTACCGGAAGAATTCCAGATAGAACTTCACGTCCTCCGCCAGGCCTTTTTCCTCCGCCTGCTTTTTCAGCACTTCGTAGCGGTGCTCCCGCTGGGCCCCGGTGGTGATTTCCACGCCCCGCCAAATCAGGTCATACCCCTGGGGCACCCCGTTCTCGTCCCTCATGTGATAGAATGCCCGCTTCTGGGCGCTGTAATCCGTCACGAACAGGAATTCGTGGCCGTAATGCTTCTTCACCCATTCGAAGCTCAGCCGCTCCGCGTCCGTGGTGAGGTCGTCCTTCTCGGCCTCCTCCACGGTATATCCGAACTCCCGTTCGAGCCCCTGGTACAGCTCCTTCAGGGTGACCACAGGGAAGGGCGTGTCGGGCACGATGACCTCTATGCCGAACAGCTCTTTTATCTGTTCTCCGTGTCTTTCCTGGACGGCCTCCAAGCCTGCCCGCAGAAGGTTCTCCTCCATCTTCATCACATCGCGGAAGGAATCGATATAGCTGAATTCCAGGTCGAAGCCCGTGAACTCCGTGGTATGCTTGCTGGTAAAGGACTTCTCCGCCCGAAATACCGGCCCTACCTCAAAAATGCGCTCGAAGCCGCTGGCCATGGCCATCTGCTTGTAGAACTGGGGGCTCTGGGCCAGATAGGCCTTTCTGTCGAAATATTCCACCTGGAACACGTCCGCACCGCTCTCGCTGGCCGCTCCGATCAGCTTGGGCGTGTGGATTTCGATGAAGTTCTCTTTTAAAAGGTACTGCCGCATGGCGTTCACCAAAGTCGTCTGTACCTGGAACATCAATTGATTTTCCTCTGTCCGCAGATCAATCCAGCGGTAGTCGATGCGTTGGTCGATGCTGGAGCGCTCTACAGCCTTTTTCTTTTTGGTGGCGGGAATCTCCTTTCTGGCAATGGGCAGGGCCTCCGCCACGCTCTCCACGGAAATCTCCTTCGGAATGATTTCGATGCCGCCCAGTTTCACGTACTCGTTCTCCGCCACCTGGCCGATTACCGTCAGGACGGAATCGTTGGTCACTGCCTCCAGTTGCTCCGCCAGTTCGGGCGCCTTTTCCTTCTCCAGGGTAATCTGCACCTTTCCGGTGATATCCTTTAAGACGATAAACAGCATGGACTTGCTGTTACGGATATTGTCCGCGAATCCCTGCAGCTTCACCTCCGTGCCGATTTTCCCGGCTACGTCCTTTATATAGACCCTCTCGCTCATCTTCTGCCTCCGTTTCTGATAGCCGCTCCTGTCCGCCATACCCCCTGGCTCTTCGCACCAGGCCAGTCATCCTTTCCGCTGCCGCAGTTCAGACAGGCCGCTTCCCCTCTCCTTACTCCTGGGACACCATCTCCCTGTAGAATTCCGTATAGTCGGACCGCTTCTCCTTGGTGAACTGGATTGCGGCCCTGGGATGCTGGTTCAGAAGGCCTGTCATCAGGTACTGCAGGTCGTAGCCCCAGACCACGCCCTCTTCCCTCAGCTGCGTCATATATTTATCTACGAACTGGATGGCGGGATAGATATTGTACTTAGGATTGCGCAAGAACCCCAATAGCAGCTCCATGGCGCAGTTCCCCGCCCCTCGGCCCATGGAGGCGTAAGTGGCGTCTAACCAGTCCACGCCGTCCCCTACCGCTTCGATGGTATTGGCGAAGGCAAGCTGCTGGTTGTTGTGGGCGTGGATTCCCACCTTCTTACCGTATTTGGCCGCCACTTCCGTATACATGTCCGCGAAGCGCGCGATCTGCTCCGGGTACATGGCGCCGTAGCTGTCCACAATGTAGAGCACGTCCACCGGGGACTGCCCCAGAATCTCCAGGGCGGCCCGCAGCTCCCCCTCCAGGGAATGAGAGATGGCCATGATGTTGCAGCAGACCTCGTAGCCCTTGCTCTTGGCATCCTCAATCAGGTCCACCGCCCCCGGGATGGTGTTCACATAGGTGGCCACCCGAATCATGTCGATGGGGCTGTCCGCCCGGTCGATGATGTCCGATTTCTCGCATCGGCCCACGTCCGCCATCACCGAAATCTTCAAGTCCGTGGCGTTCTCTCCCACAATCTTCCGGATGTCCTCGTCCCTGCTGAATTTCCACTTGCCGAACTTGTCCACGTCGAACATCTCCGTGGAGGCCTTATAGCCGAACTCCATATAGTCCACCCCCGCCCGGAGGTTCGCCAGGTACAGCGCTTTGACGAACTCATCGGTGAAGTAGAAATTATTCACCAGCCCGCCGTCCCGCAGGGTAGCGTCCACCACCTTGACGTCCGGGCGGTATGCTATTAGATTCGATATCTCTTTCATGCTGTTTTGCTCCTTTTCTCCGGGTATACTGCGCCTTTGTCGTCAATTTTGTCTTTTCACGTGCGCAGCATCGTTTTTTCGATTATCTTTTCGATGGCTTCACTCTATCTGATCAGCCATTCATCCAGTTCCGCAGCGGATTGATTTCCTTCGCCTGTTTCAGGATATCCTTCCTGTTCGCCCTCATATAGGCCTCCAGCTTCTGGACTTCCGTCTCGGAGAAGCCCTCCGACTTCACTATGATTCCATCCGGCAGAATGCCTTCCGCATAGTCTATGGAATGCCCTTCTTCCATTCCGCGCAGGAAAGAAACCCTGACGATTTTCCGTCCCTCCTTCTCCACTACGCAGGAAACCAGCATTTTTACTTCATCCATTCTATCTCCCCGCCCATGTTTCGACTATTGAATCGTAATCCGGAAATCTTCGTAGATTCCGGATGATATCTCCTCCCCAAAGGAATACTCCTCTCCCATGTCATGCTGGAAGTTGTAGACAGTGACCCGGTTCTTTTCCGGATCCACTATCCAGTATTCCCTGACCCCTGCGGTGCGGTACTTGAACAATTTGTGGAAATAATCCCTCTGGCGGCTGCTGGGAGACACGATTTCAATCACCCAGTCCGGCGCGCCCTGGCAGCCTTTTTCTGTAATCTTGTCCCTGTCGCATATCACTGAGATATCCGGCTCTACATAATTCCTGTCGTCCTCGTACAGGAAAACCGCGAACGGGGCTGGAAACACTTCGCATTCGCCGCCCTTCCCGCGGATATACAGATTGATCTCCGTGTTCAAAAAGTTCAGAAGCCTTTGATGCCCGGCAGTCGGCGGCGCCATATAATAAATCCGCCCGTCGAGCAGTTCCGCCCTCTCGCCATCCGGCAGGGCATAGATATCGTCAACCGTATACAGCTCCCCTTTCCACAATGC
>CAMQOJ010000194.1 GCA_947003375.1 uncultured Lachnospiraceae bacterium | reverse complement strand
GTCTACCGGATGACAAAGCTGTTCGACACCACCAGGCCCTGCATCGACACCAGCGGCAATTACCATGTGGTGACGGATATCTACGACATGCACGACTATGAGCAGGATCCGGCCGTGTTCGCCGCCTCCTATGAGGCATTCGCAGAGGGAGGCCCCCTGACGGACCGCATGGCGGACAGACAGACTCCTGTGCCGGGCATTCCCGTGTTCATCAGCGAGTACGGCGGAATCAAATGGGACGTGGAAGAGAGCCTGGCGGACAGTTGGGGCTACGGGGACGGGCCGAAGACAGAGGAGGAATACATCGCCCGCTATCGTGGCCTGACGGATGCCCTGCTGGACAATCCCCACATGTTCGGGTTCTGCTATACCCAGCTCTACGATGTGGAGCAGGAGGTCAACGGGCTCTATACCTATGACAGGAAGCCCAAGATGGACATGGAAATCTTCCGGAAGATCAACAGCAGGAAGGCGGCCATCGAAGATTGAAGGAATTTGAGTTCCATTTTCGGATTCCATGCTGACAAATTTCGTCCAATCTGTTATAATATGTCTTATCAGGAGCATGCTTTTTGCTTCTGATAAAAGGCGCGTCTTGTGCGCCGCATTCAAGTCTCCTTACCCGGGGCAGGGAACGGCCGGGTAAGGATATTTTTAAGGAGGTGAAAGCCATGACGAACAATGAACTGCTACTTGCCATATCCGATCTGCTGGATGTAAAGCTGAAAGCAGAGATGCAGTCCCTGAAGAACGAGCTGCACGAAGAGATTCGGGCTGTGAGAGATGAACTGCACGCTGAGATTCAGGCCGTAAGGAATGAACTGCACACGGAAATTCAGGCTGTGAGGGACGACCTGCACGCTGAAATCCAGGCCGTAAGGGACGAGCTTTATGCCGAAATCCAGAGCCTGGACGCGCGGGTCCGCCTGCTGCAGTTGAATCAGGAGAATGTCATCATGCCCAGGCTGGACAACATCGAGTCCTGCTATACGGCTACCTTCAGGCGATACCAGGATTACGGGGACAAAATGGAGTCCGTCTGCGAAGACGTAGACCTGCTCAAAAAAGTGGTGATGAGCCACTCGGAAAAACTGCAAAAGCTGGCCTGACGCTTTCGAACAGGGCAAAGCCATGCATGTCGGCAATATCTGACCGCCCCGCAATGACTCTGGCGCATTCGCCTGTAAATCCAACTTTTACATAAGAACCCCGTGGCCTGTACACCGTTATCCTCCGGAATCAGTACACCCACAGGTCCTGCCGGTACAGGCCACATCGGGCTGACAATTCCTTAAGACAGCTTTCTTAAAACGACCGCAACAATCCCTGAAGCCCCTCTTCCTCATATATCCGCTTATAATATGCCACCTCATCCCCGATGAGCCCGTCAATCACCTGCATCCCCAGCAGCTCCACCGGAGCCTTGTCATCCGTCAGGATATAGCCGCCTGCCTGATACTCCTCCAGATGCTCTGCCGTCCGCTCCATCATGGCGTACAGCGCCTCATCCTCCAGCACCCGGCGCTTTGCCTGGAAGCTCTCCACCATGGCCTTATTGTCCGAAGCGAAGAGCTCCCGGTTGGTGGAGCCGCTCACTTCCACCGTACAGACCTCCCCGAACACGGAGGAGATGGTATCCGCCAGATACTGGTTGATATTGCCCTCGCCGCTGCCCCGCATGTTCATGTTCACCACCATGACGCCGTCCTCCGCCAGATGCTCCTTCACCAATGTGAAGAATTCCGTCGATGACATCTGGAAGGGAATGGTGATGTCCTGATAGGCGTCCACCATGATCACGTCATATTTTTCTTCCACCGCGTTCAGGAAGGCCCTGCCGTCATAGGTGGTCACAGGCACATCCTCCGGCAGGTGGAAATACTCCCGGGAGAGGGCCGTGATCTTCTCGTCGATTTCCACGCCCTCAATCTCCATGTCTCCATAATATTTCCTGCACTGTGTGGCATATGTACCGGTGCCCATGCCCAGGATCAATACCCTGCAGTCCTCCGGCTCCTTTCCCTCCACCATCAGCGGCGCCGCCATGGCATAATCGTAATACATGCCCGTGAGCCCCTGGTCCTTCATATAGATGGACTGGACCCCGAAGAGCACATTGGTGGAAAGTATGACACTCCTGTCATTTTCCTTCACCTGGAGATAATTGTAGACCGACTCCCCCTCGTAGGCCAGGTTGCTCTCCCAGAAGGCGAAGCTGTTGGAATGCCCCAGCGCGCAGCACAGCAGATAGCACAGAAGGGCAGCCGCAGCCCTTCCCATCCCCCGGATGCCCTTCTTTCCCGCCGCGCTGGCAAAGTAGGCAATGGCCAGAGCCAGCAGTATCCCTGCAAAGATCAGGAAGGTGACGGAAGTCCCCACGGAAGGGATGGTGACGAAAGTGGGCACAAAGGTGCCTATGATGCTGCCGATGGTGTTGAAGGCCCCCAGGTTCCCCACCACTTTCCCGCTCTCCTCCAGATTGCCCACCGTATATTTCGCCAGAGAGGGCGTCACCGTGCCCAGCAAAAACAGCGGGAACACGAAGACTGCCATACAGGCCGCAAAGGCCGCCACGATGAGGAAATTTGCGCTCACGGAGAAGATCAGCAGCGCCGAAATCCCCAGTATGATGTACTTCCCCACCACGGGGATGGCCGCAATCCACACTGCCGCTATCAGCATCCTTGTGTAGAGCTTCCCCGGGTCCGGATTCTTGTCCGCGCTGCGCCCGCCATAGATGTTCCCCAGCGCCATGGCGATCATGATGGTGCCGATGATGATCGTCCACACAATCTGGGAGGAACTGAAATAGGGGGCAAGCAGCCTGCTGGCCCCCAGCTCCACCGCCATCACGGACATGCCGGCGAAAAACTCCGTCAGGTACAGAAATACCCGATTCTTCAATATTTTAGGTGCATTGGTCATGCTCATCTTTTATTCTCCCTTGGCTTGCTTTTTCTTCCTGCCCCTCATGATACGGAACCTTCCTCGAAATTCCGGCCACAGAATCCGCCATGCGCCAATCTTCCATGGCCATATACTCCTGCGTTCAAGCTTGCCGCATATTCCCGATGAAAAAAGCTTCCTATGGCAAACACTAATGACCCCCACATCAATCACAGTCGGGCATCATTCACAGCCGCGCCACATCCACCAGCGTCAGCTCCTGTCCCGCGTTCTCCAGGCTTGTCACCAGGGCCCTGGCAGTGTCCAGGGATGTGAGGCAGTTGACGCCTGTCTCGATGGCCGTCCGGCGGATCAGGAAGCCGTCCCGGGACTTGTCCCGCCCCTGGGTGGGGGTGTCAATCACCAGGTCGATGCGATGCCCCAGGATCAAGTCCATCACCGTGGGCGATTCCTGGGAGATCTTGTTCACCTTCCTGGCCTTAACCCCGGCCTCGTTCAGGGCCGCGGCCGTGCTCCTGGTGGCATAGATGGTATAGCCCAGCTTCGCGAAGCGCCTTCCTATCTCAATGGCCTCTCCCTTGTCCGCGTCCTTCACGGTGATGATCATGTTCTTATGCCTGGGCAGATTCACCCCCGCCCCTAAAAACGCCTTGTACAGCGCCTCATGGAATTCCTTCGCGATCCCCAGGCACTCTCCCGTGGACTTCATCTCCGGCCCCAGGCTGATCTCCGCCCCCCGAATCTTCTCGAAGGAGAACACAGGCATCTTGATGGCATAGTACTGGGCCTCCGGCTGCAGCCCCGGCTCATATCCAAGCTCCCTGATCGTCCTGCCCAGAATCACCTCCGTGGCCAGATCCACGATAGGGATGCCTGTCACCTTGCTGATATAGGGCACGGTCCGGGAGGATCGGGGGTTCACCTCGATGACATATACGTCCTCTCCTATGGCAATGAACTGGATATTGATAAGCCCCTTCACATGGAGCGCCCTTGCCAGCCGCCTGGTGTACTCCGCGATCTTGTCCTTCACCAGCTTCCCGATGGTGTGGGCGGGATAGACGGAGATGCTGTCCCCGGAGTGTACGCCTGTCCGTTCGATATGTTCCATGATACCGGGAATCAGGATGTCCGTGCCGTCGCAGACCGCGTCCACCTCTATCTCCTTGCCCTGGAGGTACTTGTCCACCAAAATGGGATGGTCCTGGGCGATGCGGTTGATGATGGCCATGAACTCCTCAATCTCCCGATCCGAGAGGGCGATCTGCATCCCCTGGCCGCCCAGCACATAGGAGGGCCGCACCAGCACGGGATACCCCAGGCGGTTGGCCACAGCCTTGGCCTCCTCCGCAGTGTACACTGTCCCTCCGGCAGCCCGGGGAATCCCCGTCTCCTCCAGAATCTTGTCGAAGAGCTCCCTGTCCTCTGCGGCATCCACATCCTCGGCTTTCGTTCCCAGTATGGGCACGCCCATCTTCATCAGGCTCTCCGTGAGCTTGATGGCCGTCTGGCCCCCGAACTGCACCACAGCCCCGTCAGGCTTTTCGATGTCCACAATGGAAGCCACGTCCTCAGGGGTCAGGGGCTCGAAATAGAGCTTGTCCGCGATATCGAAATCCGTGCTCACGGTCTCCGGGTTGTTGTTGATGATGATGGTCTCATAGCCCGCCCGGGAGAAGGCCCAGGTGGCATGGACGGAGCAGTAGTCGAACTCGATGCCCTGCCCGATGCGGATAGGGCCTGAGCCCAGGACCAGGACTTTCTTCCGCCGGTTCCCTGCCTCCCCATGGAAATCACTGGCGTCAGACCCGGAGGGATGTCCGCATTTTGGGCATTCTTCTGTGCGGGTTGTTTCCGTATTGCAAATCGTTTCCGCATTGCGAGCCACTTCCGCATCGCAAATCATTTCCGTATTACAAATCGCTTCCGCACTGCGAATCGTTTCCGCACTGCCGAACTTGAAATCACTTAATGAGGTACTTTCAAACTTAGCGCCTTCCCCCGCGCTTGCCTCGCACTCTCCGCCATATACGGAATAGTAATAAGGAGTTGACGCAGCGAACTCCGCCGCGCAGGTATCCACCATCTTATAAGCGGCCCGGATACCGTTCTCATGGCGCATGGTACGGATCTGGGCCTCGGTCCTCCCCGTGAGCCCGGCGATCACACTGTCGGGAAATTCAATCCGCTTGGCCTCTCCCAACAGCTCAGGGGTCAGCTCCTGTGTCTTCAGGGCCTCCTCCATCTCCACCAGAATGGCAATCTTATCAATGAACCAGATATCTATCATCGTGATATCATGTATCTCCTGATAGCTGATGCCCTTCCGCACAGCCTCCGCAATCATCCAGATCCGGCGGTCGTCCACCACCTTCATCCTGCCCTTCAGTTCCTCGGCGCTCAGGTCGCTGAAATCATAGCTCATCAGGCAGTCCACATGCTGCTCCAGGGAGCGGATGGCCTTCATCAGGGCTCCCTCGAAGCTGTCACAGATTGCCATGACCTCGCCCGTGGCCTTCATCTGGGTGGTCAGCGTACGCTTTGCCGTGATGAACTTATCGAAGGGCAGTCTCGGTATCTTCACCACGCAGTAGTCCAGGGCAGGCTCGAAGCCGGCATAGGTCTTCCGGGTGATGGCATTCTTGATTTCATCCAAAGTATAGCCCAAAGCGATCTTGGCCGCCACCTTGGCGATGGGATAGCCCGTGGCCTTGGAGGCCAGGGCGGAGGAACGGCTCACCCTGGGGTTCACCTCGATGACGCAGTATTCAAAGCTGGTGGGATGCAGGGCAAACTGCACGTTGCAGCCCCCTGTAATCTCCAGCTCATTGATGATATTCAAAGCGGAAGTGCGCAGCATCTGGTACTCCTTGTCCCCCAGTGTCTGGGAAGGGGCCACCACGATGCTGTCCCCCGTGTGCACGCCCACAGGGTCGATGTTCTCCATGTTGCAGACCGTGATGCAGTTGCCGGCGCTGTCCCGCATGACTTCGTACTCGATTTCCTTCCAGCCCGCGATGCAGCGCTCCACCAGCACCTGGCCCACTCTGGAGAGCCGCAGCCCATTCTCCAGGATCTCCTCCAACTGCGCCTGGTCATAGGCGATGCCGCCTCCGGAGCCCCCCAGGGTATAGGCCGGGCGCAGCACCACGGGATAGCCGATGGAACCCACGAATTCCACGCCCTCCTCCACAGTCTCCACCACCTTCGATGCCGCGCAGGGCTCCCCGATGCGCTCCATCAGGTCCTTGAATTCCTGCCGCCCTTCTGCGTTTCGGATGGTGGCCGCAGTGGTCCCCAGAAGGGTCACGCCGTGGGCTTTCAGGAATCCGGATTCCTCCAGCTCCATCCCCAGATTCAGGCCCGCCTGGCCTCCCAGGGTGGGCAGGATGCTGTCCGGCTTCTCCTTCTCTATGATCTCTTCCAGCACCTGTACGGTAAGGGGCTCGATATACACCTTGTCCGCGATGTCCCTGTCCGTCATGATGGTGGCGGGATTGGAGTTCACCAGTATGACCTCCACGCCCTCCTCCTTCAGGGAGCGGCAGGCCTGGGTGCCCGCATAGTCGAATTCCGCCGCCTGGCCGATGACGATGGGGCCGGAGCCGATGACCATGACTCGTTTTACGTTGGGATTCTTAGGCATTTTCGCTCCCTCCTTCTCTCATCATCCGGATGAATCTGTCAAACAGATACCGGGAATCCTGCGGCCCGGGACAGGCCTCCGGATGGTACTGCACCGTGAAGATATTCTTGCCCGTATACGCAAGCCCTTCGTTGGTGCCGTCATTCACATTGACGAAGGCCGGAACCGCCACTTTGGGGTCGAGCTTTTCCATGTCCACCACATAGCCGTGATTCTGTGAAGAAATATACACCCTGCCGGTAGCCAGATCCTTTACCGGATGGTTCCCGCCCCGGTGCCCGTACTTCATTTTATAGGTATCCGCCCCGGTGGCCAGCGCCATGAGCTGATGGCCCAGGCAGATGGCGAAGATGGGGATGTCCGTATCGTAGAGCTTCCGAATCTCCCTGATAATGTCCCCGCACTCTTTGGGATCCCCGGGGCCATTGCTGAGCATGATGCCGTCGGGCCTGTCCGCCACGATCTCCTCCGCGGAGGTCCAGGCCGGGTACACCGTCACCTCGCAGCCCCGCTCCGCCAGGGAGCGGGCGATATTGGCCTTTGCCCCGAAATCCAGCAGCGCCACCCGAAGCCCTGCGCCGTTCAGTTCCTTCACCAGCGAGGGCCTGGGCTCCCGGAGGCCCTTTTCGTAAGCCGCCCCGTCGAATCTGGCCGCGCCGGACAGAGGGCCATTGTCCGCCAGGCCGGCTGACGGCCTCACCACATATTTTTCCCTGCAGGTCACTTTCTCCACCACCTTGCCCGTGGTGTAGGCCCGCAGCCTGGGCAGGATTTCCGCCACATCCGGATATTCCCGGGTGGTGATCATGCCGTTCATGGTGCCCTTCTCCCGGAGAATCTTGGTCAGGGCCCTTGTGTCGATGCCCGCGATGCCGGGCACATTGTTCTCTTCGAGGAATTGCTGCAGACTCATATCGCAGCGGAAATTGCTGGGAATGCGGGAAAGCTCCCTCACGATGAAGCCGTCCGGCCAAGGCCTTGAGGATTCCATGTCGTCCCTGCAGATGCCGTAATTGCCGATCAACGGATACGTCATGCACACTGCCTGTCCCGCATAGGAAGGGTCGGTGAGCACTTCAAGGTATCCGGCCATGGATGTGTTAAACACGATTTCACTGATGATTTCCCTCCGGGCACCGATATGGGTCCCCCGGAATACAGTGCCGTCTTCCAGGATTAAAAACGCTTTCATAGGCTTTTCCC
>CAMQOJ010000193.1 GCA_947003375.1 uncultured Lachnospiraceae bacterium | reverse complement strand
TCGCTTTCAGTTCCCGGCAGAGGTCAAAGCCATTGCCATCCGGCAGATTCACGTCCATGATCGCAAGGTCAAATGGATCCTCCTGCAAAAGCTGTCTGGCTTTCCGGCAGTTATAGGCCGCCACCGTCAGATAGCCGTTGCTGTCCAGTTCAAAACACAGTCCGGCGCTTAAGGCCAGATCGTCTTCTATGACTAAAATTCTCATTGATTATCACCTTCCAACAGGGTCTCCCTGCACTCCTGCCTCATCACTATGTACAAAATCCAGTAGGAGGCGGCGACTGACCGCCGTCCTCTCACAGCACCGGACATCGGTTCCCGTATCCGGAGCTTTCAACAGTTGACGTGCCCAAACAGTCTGTCACCCCAGAAGGAAATCCAGTGCTCTGATCATTTTAATTCCGTCCTGTGTCTGGGTAAAATCACACTCCAGGGCAATGACGATTTTTTCGTAACTATCCCGGATTTTTCGCAGAGGCGCAAGCTCTCGCTCTCTCGTTTCAGGGGCGTTCATAGATTCTGTAACCTGGATATACTTTTTCTCCTCTGCCCTGGTGGCAATGAAGTCAACTTCCTGATTGTCGATTTTACCAATCGCCACATCATATCCACGACGCAGCAGCTCAAAGTAAATGATGTTCTCCAGAATGTGTCCGCTGTCACCGTCGCGATAACCCAGCAAATAATTCCGCAGACCAATGTCCACAATATAATATTTGCCCAGCGTGCGCAGATACTCCTTGCCTTTCACGTCAAAACGCTTGATTTCATAGAAGATATAGGCTTCTACTAACGCTTCGATATAAGCCTGAATGGTCTGTACGGCAGGCTTTGTCTTTCGGGTTCCATTCTCCAAAAGCCCCTCGTTGACCAAGGTATTTCCAATGGAGGTAGCAGAAGTGTTATTACCAATATTGTCTGCCAAAAACAAGATGATTTTTCTCAGCAGAACCGGGTCTGTGATATTCCTCTGCCCTTTTCTCTTTTCCCGTTCCAGAATGTCATTGATAACGGCTGCAGAATACACCCCGTCCAAAGCGGCTGTCACCCGGTCGATTTCCAAACCGATGTCTGCCAGCATAGGCATACCGCCAAATCTGGCATAAGCATCAAAGAGTTCTCTTACATCATAGGTTTCGCCCTCAGCATCGGCAATTTTCTTTCTGATACCACCGGCGGGCGACTTCCGTTCTGTCAGGGTATAGCCGTGAAACTCCAGAAATTCCTGAAAGGACAGCGGCAGCACCTTGATCTCCACATATCGTCCGGACAGGTAAGTGGAAAGCTCTGAAGAAAGCAGATAGGCATTGGAACCGGTGATATAGATATCACAGTCAAAGTCTACCCGAAAAGAGTTGACGGCATTTTCCCAACCATGCACCTTCTGCACCTCGTCAAAAAAGAGGTATGTCCGTTTACCAGGGCAAATGCGCGCTTTGACATATTCATAAAACCCTCTTGCGTCCATATCCGGGATACTCATAGACTCAAAGTTCATTTCGATAATTTGTTCGTCTGTCACACCGGTATCCCGCAAATGCTCAGCCATCAGCTTCATCAAGCTGGATTTTCCACAGCGTCGGATACCAGTCATGACCTTAATCATTTCGGTATCTTGAAATGCGATAATCCGGTTCAGATAGAGGTCACGTTTTCGCAGATTTTTTTGCATAAAAAAAGCACCCCCTTTCGCTTAAAATCATATCACAAACCTCTCAGAAAATCAAGTTTATAGAATTGATGCTATAAACTTTTATTTTCAAGGAGTTTGTAACATATTGCAGGCACTTGTCGATATGTGCCGGATATATAAAACGGCTCGGATTATTCCGAGCCCTTCGTGTCAGATTGCGTTGGTCAGTTACCTCCTGAAAAGTTAAGAAAAAACTCCGCAGAAAAACCTGCGGAGTCCATATTCTTGCATTTGTATAATTGTTCTGCTTAACGCTTGCTGAACTGCGGAGCGCGACGGGCCGCTTTGAGGCCGTACTTCTTCCTCTCCTTCATACGAGGGTCTCTGGTCAGGAAGCCTTCCTTCTTCAGAATAGGTCTGTAGTCCGCATCCACCTGCAGCAGGGCTCTTGCGATGCCGTGCCTGATGGCGCCTGCCTGTCCGGTGTAGCCGCCGCCGCGGACATTCACCAGCACGTCGAACTTCTCATTGGTGCCTGTAGCCGCAAAAGGCTGGCGGACGATGACCTTCAGGGTCTCCATCCCGAAATAGTCGTCCATGTTCCTCTTATTGATGACAACATCGCCTTTGCCGGGTGTGAGATACACTCTTGCGATGGATTTCTTTCTTCTGCCTGTGCCGTAGAATCTTTCTGCCTTAGCCATGATTTATTTTCTCCTCCTATCCTTTAGAATGTCAGTACCTCAGGCTTCTGAGCCGCATGCTTGTGCTCAGGCCCGGCGTATACGTAAAGCTTCCTGTACATCTGCCTTCCTAAAGGCCCCTTGGGAAGCATGCCCTTGACCGCCAGCTCGATTACCTGCTCGGGCTTCTTGGCCAGCTTTTCCTTCAGGGTGGTCTGCTTCATGCCGCCTACATAGTCGGAATGGTGATAATAAATCTTCTGATCCAGCTTCTTGCCGGTGACCTGAATCTTCTCGGCGTTGACGATGATCACATAATCGCCTGTATCCATGTGGGGAGTGAAGATCGGCTTGTTCTTTCCTCTCAGAACCTTGGCGACCTCTGAGGCCAGGCGGCCCAGGGTCATGCCCGCAGCGTCTACTACATACCATTTTCTATCGATTGTAGCTTCACTAGCCATAAAAGTTTTCATTACTTTCCCTCCGTATTGCGTTCTCCTTGAGTCTGTATCCCGTGTCCGCCGCATCCTGCAGATGTCCGGGCTGCATTCCACGCTTCGCCGGGACGGTTTTTCTATTTTCAAATGCTTCGCCGGGGCTTTGGCTCGGCATTCGGAATCATTGTCACACTTGGTTATTGTACTATAACCGGTATCTTCTGTCAATCATTATTTTCCAAAATATGCGGAAAAATTACGTGGAAATCATAAAAACTCATAGCGCACCAGCGTCAGCCCGTGGGCCGGGGCGGTGGGCCCCGCGGCGGCGCGGTCCCCGGCCTCCAGGATATCCCGCATGGACTCCGGCTCCCGCTTCCCCTGTCCCACCTCCATCAGGGTTCCCGCTATAATCCGCACCATATTGTAGAGGAAGCCGTTGCCGCACACACGGAGGACCAGATCCTGGCCCTGCTCCTCCACCCACAGCGCGTGCAGCGTCCTGACGGTGCTGCGCACCTGTGCCCCGGTCTGGCAGAAGCTCCTGAAATCATGCTCCCCCTCCAGGTAGGCCGCCGCCTCCCGCATGCGCGTCACGTCCAGGGGATGATAGGTGAAATAGGAATACAGCCGCTTCACGGGCTGGGGGAATTCCCCCCGGTAGATCCGGTATTCATAGGTCTTGCGGCTCTCGCAGTACCTGGGATGCCAGTCCCCCGGGACTTCCTCGGACTTCTGGATCCGTATGTCCTCCGGCAGCCGCTGGTTCAGCGCATAGGCGACCTTCCCCGCGGGCATCCGGGACAGCGTGTCGAACACCGCCACGTTCCCCAGCGCGTGCACCCCGGAGTCCGTGCGGCTGGCGCCGATGACCTGTATGGGCTCCTTCAGAAGCTCCGTCAGGCATCTGTTCAGCTCCGACTCGATGGTTATTCCATTGTCCTGGATCTGCCAGCCGTGATAATTCGTGCCGTCATAGGCCACTGTCATGCGGATGCGCTTCTTCTCCATCTCCTGTCCTTTCTCCCCCCGCCAGGCAGCCTGCGGCTTTCCGGTGGATGTGTCTGTCTGATGCGTCCTGCCGCTGTATCTGCCCGCCAGGTCTTTGTCCGCCGCCCCGGCCGGAAGACATACGCGTAATATTTCAGAGCCGCAGCCTGCCCGCCGTTATGCTGATCGCCAGATAGGCCAAAATGCATATCTGCCCCAGCCTGTCCCGCCTCTGGTAGACGAGGGGCTTCATCTTCGTCCTGCCCTCCCCGCCCCGGTAGCACCTGGCCTCCATGGCCATGGCCAGGTCGTTCGCCCTGCGGAAGGCGGAGATGAACAGGGGCACCAACAGCGGCACCAGCGCCCTGGCCCTCCTCACGATGTTCCCCGTCTCGAAATCCGCCCCCCTGGCAATCTGGGCCTTCATGATCTTGTCCGTCTCCTCCAGCAGGATCGGGATGAAGCGCAGGGCGATGGACATGATCATGGCCACCTCATGCACCGGCACCCGGAGGGCCTTCAGGGGCTTCATCATGCTCTCCATGCCGTCCGTCAGGTTGTTGGGCGTGGTGGTCAGGGTCATCAGGGATGATCCGATGATGAGCATGGTCAGGCGGATTGCCATGGTGACGGCCGTCCGCAGGCCCTCCACCGTGATGGTCAGCCTCCAGACGGAGACCACCTCCGTGCCCGGTGTCAGGAACAGGTTGAAGGTCACCGTAATCAGGAGCAGAAAGACGATCGCTTTCATCCCCTTTACGATGAACCGGAACGGCACATGGGAAAGGCCGATGACCGTGGCCAGGAAGACGGCCGCCACCCCATATCCCAGGAAGTTCCGGAAGAAGAATAAGGAAATGATGTAACCCAAAGTCCCCCCCAGCTTCACCCGGGGATCCAGCCTGTGGATCACGGATTCCGTCTGATAATATTGTCCTAATGTAATATCCCTCAGCATATCTCTCCTCGCCTGTATCCAAATTTATACTGACAGTCGCTAAAACCTGCTCTTCATTGCGGCCCGGCTCACGGGCGAAAGGCTTCCGGAATCCGGCCCAGGGCGTGCAGCACGGTCTCCACTGCCTCGCCGGTGGTGGTGGCGTTCACGTCCACGTCAAATCCCCTGTCCTTCAGCGCATGGAGGATATAGGTGACCTGGGGCGCTGCCAGCCCCACCTCCTCCAGCTCCCTGTAATGGGCGAACACCTCCTTGGGCGCGCCGTCGTACATGACCCTGCCCTTATTCATGACGACAATCCTGTCTACGTATTCCGCCACGTCCTCCATGCTGTGGCTCACCAACAGGATGGTCATGCCCGTCTGGACCTGCAGCTCCTTGATCTGCCGCAGTATCTCCTCCCTGCCCTTGGGATCCAGGCCCGCGGTGGGCTCGTCCAGAATCAGGATTTCCGGCGCCATGGCCAGTACCCCCGCGATGGCCGCCCGTCGCTTCTGGCCGCCGGAGAGCTCGAAGGGGGACTGATAGTACAGCTCCATGGGCATCCCTACCTTGCGCAGCGCGTCAAAGGCCTTCAGCTCCGCCTCCTTCTTGTCCATGCCCAGGTTCTTCGGCCCGAAGCACACATCGCTGAACACATCTACCTCAAAGAGCTGATGCTCCGGATACTGGAAGACCAGCCCCACCCTGCTGCGCAGCTTCTTCATGGGGAAGTCCCTGTCGTAGATGTCCTCCCCGTTGAAATAGATATGGCCGCCGGTGGCTTTCAGCAGGCCGTTCATATGCTGTACCAGAGTGGATTTCCCCGATCCCGTATGGCCGATGATGCCCACGAACTGCCCGTCCGGAATCTGGAGGCACACATCGTCCAGGGCCTTCACAGCCAAAGGGCCGTCCTCCCCGTATATATAGTTCACATGATCCAGAATAATCGACATACCGTTACCTCTTGCTCGTTTCTGCGCTTTCCGTCCCTTTGCGCCTCCGGCAGTCCCCTGTCACCTGCTCCCCGCCAGGGCATCCGCCAGCTCCTCCACAGTCAGGATGCCCTCCGGCAGCCCGACTCCTTTTCTGCGCAGCTCATGGGCCAGCAGGGTCACCTGGGGCACGTCCAGCCGCAGCTCCTGCAGCCGCTCCACCTGGGAGAAAATCTGCCGGGGCGTGCCCTCCATGGCGATTTTCCCGCTGTCCATGACGAATACCCGGTCCGCGTGGATGGTCTCCTCCATATAGTGGGTGATCAGCACCACCGTGATGCCCTCCACCTCATTCAGGGCCCGCACCGCGCGGATGACTTCCCTGCGGCCCTTGGGATCCAGCATGGCGGTGGGCTCGTCCAGCACGATGCATTTGGGGTGCATGGCCAGCACCCCGGCGATGGAGACCCGCTGCTTCTGGCCGCCGGAAAGCTTGTTGGGGGAATGCCTGCGGTATTCGTACATGCCCACGGCCTTCAGGCTCTCCTCCACCCGCTCCCAGATCTCTTTCGTGGTGACGCCCATGTTCTCCGGCCCGAAGCCCACGTCCTCCTCCACCACCTGGCCGATGATCTGGTTGTCCGGATTCTGGAACACCATGCCCGCCCGCTGGCGGATGTCCCAGATATGCTCCTCCTCCGAGGTATCCATCCCGTCCACCCAGACGCTGCCCTCCGTGGGGTTCAGGATGGCATTGATATGCTTGGCAAGGGTGGATTTTCCGGAGCCGTTATGGCCCAGGATGGCGATGAACTCCCCGGGCTGCACGTCCAGGTCCACCTTGTCCACAGCCGTGGTGAAGCCCTCCACATTGCCCTCCTCGTCCCGCCTGACATATTCATATACCAGGTCCTTTGTCCGAATGATTCCCATGGCCTTCCCTGTCCCTTTCGTAAAATCTTTTCACACTCTGACATTATATTAGATTCCGCCGGGGATTACAAGAGAAAATCATGTCCTGTGCGCAGCCTCCCTGTCCTCTCCGCAGATTTACAAAATCGCGTTCCTGTGCTATTCTAATGATACGGGAAAAGCCCACAGGACCCACAGAAAGGAATCTTTTATGGATAGAGAGAAAATCGTGAAGATGGTAGTGGTGTTGGCGGCCATCGTCGTCATCGCAGGCAGCCTGAGCAGGCTGTTCAGCAGCAATTCCATGAGCCTCAGCGAATACGCCCATATCAATGGCGGCAGCGATGCCCAGGAGCCCACAGCGCCGCCAGAGGACGCCGACGCAGTGTCCACGCCCAGCCCGGAGCCGCCGGACAACTCTCCCAGCCCCTCCCCGGAGCCTGAAAACATCCCTGACCCGGAGGGAGACGCCGATGAAGCGGAAGACATTCCTGTCTCCTCCCTGACCGGGGCCGTCCTGAACGGCGCCAGCCAGGCGGACCAGCGTTTCACACTGGAGGAGGGCTTCTATTACGAGCCTGTCTCCGACAACCTGCGCCGGTACATGACGGGCGTTTCCTATCCGGCGGAGGATACGGGGGCAGAGAGCCCGGAGCCGCCGGAAATCGCCTTCGACGAACTGCGCTATGTCCACATCCTGCACATAGACTACGACGGAAATCCCACCGAGGGGGAGCTGGTCTGCAATGCCGCCATAGCCGCCGACCTGACGGAAATCTTCCGGGAGCTCTACCGCAATGAGTACAGGCTGGAAAAGGTGCTCCTGATCGACGAATACGACGGGGACGACACCGCCTCCATGGAGGACAACAATACCTCCTGCTTCAACTACCGCACGGTGGACGATACGGACCGCCTGTCGAAGCATGCCTATGGCCTGGCCATCGACATCAACCCCCTGTACAATCCCTATGTCACCTATACGGAGGAGGGCGCCGAGCAGGTCTCCCCCGCCTCCGCTCTCCCCTACGCCCGGAGGGACCTGAGCTTCCCCCACAAGATCGATGAGGATGATTTATGCTATGAGCTCTTCACCCGGCATGGCTTTACCTGGGGCGGCGACTGGAACGGTGTGAAGGATTACCAGCACTTCCAGAAAACCCTGGAGCCCGCCGCTCCCTAGATCCTGATCTCCGTCCCTGTCTCTTATACACATCTCCGAGCCCACGAGACAGATGAGGATCTC
>CAMQOJ010000192.1 GCA_947003375.1 uncultured Lachnospiraceae bacterium | reverse complement strand
GAGATCCTCATCTGTCTCGTGGGCTCGGAGATGTGTATAAGAGACAGGACGGGGGGCAATCCGGAGTATCAGATGAGGAACAGGTTAAAGAGACGAGGGGCGTTTTATCAGATGGACTATGAGCCCAAGTATAAGAACGACCTGTTCTCCTTCCAGGCCCACCCGTACATATACATTTCCCGGCATATCCGCTATGTGCCTGTCTTTAACCACAAGCATGACTGGGTGGAGCTGTGTTACATGTATTCCGGCTCCTGTGAGCAGACCATCAACGATTCGGTGCACCTGACGCTGAAGGAAGGGCAGATGCTGATCATCGACACAGATGCGTACCACTCCATCGGCAATACGGGGGAGAACGACATTCTGATCAACATGCTGCTGAAGAAGGAATTCTTCACGGAGATCTTTTTCAGCCATTTTTCGGAGCAGAGCGTCCTGCTCCGGTTCCTGCTGAACGCCATTTCGGAGAAGGCGAACCATGACAACTACATTTTGTTCCCCTCGGAGGAAAGCACGCGGATCGGGCTGTTCATGCGGGAGCTGATGATTGAGTTCCTGGCCCCCCGCAGCCCCAGCTCCGTGGACGTGGTGGACAACCTGATCAATCTGATCTTCCTGGAGCTGGCCCAGGTCTACCAGTCCGAGGCCATGCGCTCCGGGCTCCAGGTGCCAGAAAATAAGGTGTTCGGCATCCTTCGGTACATCCAGGCCAACTACAGGAGCTGTACGCTGACCTCCACGGCGGAATTCTTCGGGATGAATCCGAACTATCTGTCCACGCTGCTCAAGAAGAGCACCAACTATACCTTCAAGGAGCTGGTGCAGGGGCACCGCTTCGCCTATGTGACCACCATGCTGCAGAATACCCAGGTGCCTGTGGACGAGGTGATATTCCAGGCGGGCTATGAGAACACTACCTATTTCTATAAGAAATTCAAGGAGAAATACGGCTGCTCTCCGAAGCAGTACCGGATAGAGAATTCTTGAACAAAATGTGAAGTTTTGATGGAAAAACTGTGAAGAAAGGAGGTTAAAAACAGGAATATATTCAGGTATGATAGAAACATCAGAAAGGAGAGGTGCAAATATGCAAAAGACCAAGAAAAAGCCCGGGCATATCAAGCGGCAGCTAAAGCGCTACAGCGTGCTGTATGTGATTCTGCTGTTGGCGATCATCTATTACTTTGTTTTCATGTACGTGCCGCTGATCTGGGGTGTGGAGATTTCCTTCAAGGATATGAAGATCGGCAGCACCATCCAGGACGCCCCGTGGGTGGGATGGAAGAATTACAAATACTTCTTCCAGAACAAATCCATGCTGAAGCTTCTGCGCAATACCCTCATCATCAGCATCAACAGCATGATCTGGGGCTTTTTGCCGCCAATCCTTCTGACGATCGCGATATTTGACCTGCGCAGCAAGAAATATCAGAAGTTCTGCCAGACCATGGTGTATATCCCGCACTTTTTCTCCTGGGTCATCATCTACGGCATCGTGTTCGCGTTCTTCTCCGGGAACGGATTCGTCAATGGCATCATCCGCGCCCTGGGCGGCACGGAAGTGGGCTTCCTGACATCCAAGAAGGCGTTCCTGCCCCTGCTGATCGGGACCCAGATCTGGCAGAGCGTAGGGTGGAGCACCATCCTTTACTTTGCGGCGCTGACCTCCGTGGACACCGAGCTGTATGACGCGGCGAAGATCGACGGGGCGGGGCCCATCCAGCGGATCCGGGCGGTGACCTTCCCGGCCATGAAGCCGGTCATCACCTTCTCCCTGATCATGTCCCTGGGCGGCGTGCTGGGCACGAACTTCGAGCAGATCATGATGTTCTACAACTCGGCCCTGTATGACGTGGCGGATGTGATCGACACCTGGGTATACCGCGTGGGCCTGGGGCAGATGCAGTACGGCTATGGTACTGCCACCTCCATGATGCGCTCGGTGGTGGGACTGGTCCTGATGGTATCGGCGAACACGATTTCCAAGAAGGTATCGGGACGAGGAATGTTCTAAAGGAGGGGCCAAATGAAGAAAAATCAAAAAGTATCGGTTCCCAGGGGCAGCCAGATCAAGATGTCCCGGGAGGAGAAGCTGTATCAGGCGTGCATCGCTATTGTGGTTGGGCTCGTGACGGTGGCCTGCATCCTTCCGCTGCTGTACGTGGTGGGGATGTCCCTCACCTCCGAGGGCGAGATGATCGAGAAGAACTTCTTCGTCATCATCCCGGAGCATCCCACGCTGGCGGCCTACAAGAACCTGTTTTCCAGCGCCAACTTTTTTGACGGCATGAAGATTACGATATTACGTACATTCATAGGGATATTCTCGGCATTGGTGCTGACGGTGCCGGTGGGCTATATCCTGGCCATCCGGGAGCTGCCGTTCAAGAATCCCATATTGCTGTATTTCATCACCACCATGCTGATCGGCGGCGGGACCATTCCCTCTTATCTGCTGTACCGGGATCTCCATCTGCTGAACAGCTTCTGGGTCTACATAGCCCCCAGCCTGGCCAACACCCACGGGATACTGGTGGTGAAGCTCTTCGTGGAGGGCATCCCCACGGACCTGATGGAGTCGGCGGATCTGGACGGCGCTTCGGAGCTGCAGAAGATGTGGCATCTGGGGATTCCGCTGCTGCGACCCACGATCCTGGCCCTGGGCCTGTTCGCCGCGGTGGCCCACTGGAATTCCTGGATGGACGCCATGATCTACGCTCCCATGAATACGAAGATATGGCCGATCCAGTACATCATCCGCAACATGATGCTGGCAGCCAGCACCAGCATGGACAACGGGATACCGATCTCCTCCTTCATGAAGATGACGCCGGAGGGCTTCAAGATGGCCGGCGTGCTGGTGGCGGTGCTCCCCATCCTGTGCGTGTATCCGTTCCTGCAGAAGTATTTCGTCAAGGGAATGTTCACCGGTTCCGTCAAGGGATGAGACCGGTTTACAGATATCTAGGATCCACAAGTTCAGTTCCATTTTATGGAAAGGAGAGTTATGAAAATGAAGAACAAAACAGTAAAGCTTATGGCTGTGTTCATGGCTGTGGCAATGGCGATGACAGCCTGTGGCGGCAGCGGCGGTGACAGCAAAGAGTCTTCCGGAGACAAGCAGGAGCAGTCTTCCGCGGAGGAATCCGGCAAGGAAGAGGAGAGCAGTGCCGAGGAGACAGGCTCCGAGGATGCGGGTGCCGAAGACGCAGGCGGTGAGGCGGGAGGTTCCGCGGCGGCAGATATCCCCGCTTTCGAGGATATCGAGTTTGCGGATGCGCTGCCTGTGAATCCTCCCATGGCGGACGATGTCAACTATGACTATGACGACATGAGCGTCCATTACGACCTGGTGTTCCAGACCTATTCCTACGGCGAAGTGATGCCGGAGAACGACCCGATCAAGAAATGGCTGGAGGAGAGGTTCAATGTGACCCTGACGCTGATCACCAGCGCCCAGCAGGATTACGAGACCACCATGTCCACCATGTTCGCCGGAGGGGACACCCCCGACCTGGTGATGTTCACCAAGCCCGACACGGCGTTCGTCATCGGCGGACAGGGGCTGCTGGTAGATGCCAGGGAGATGTACCCCTACATGCCCCAGACCTGCAAATTCGTCACCAAGACCATGATAAAGGCCACCACCATGGACAATGGCGAGATTCCCGCGGTGACCAAGTATTCCATCCAGGATTCCGACGGCTGGAACGTTTCCTTCCGCCAGGACTGGCTGGACAAGTTCGGGATGAGCATCCCTACCACCCAGGAAGAGCTGCTGGCCTATGCCCATGCCTGTACTTATGACGATCCCGACGGCAACGGCGTGGACGACACTTATTTCATCCTGGGAGCGGGCAGCGGCAAGAGTCTGCAGATGCTCAACGGCTTCGCGCCCTTCTTCGGAAATCCCGCCTATACGGTGGGCGATGACGGGAAGCTGTCCGTGCCCATGATGAACGGCTCCACCGAGAACTTCCTGAAATTCGTGAACGCCCTCTATACTGACGGCTGCCTTCCGTCCGACTGGTATACCATCCAGTGGGAGGAAGCCAAGTCCTACTGGCTCAATGACAGGCTGGGCGCTGTCCATGCTCCGAACATGATTGGTGAGTACTGCTCCCATTTCATCAACGACGAGAACAAGAGCGACCTGGAATATTTTGAGAAGCTGGTGAACACATGGGTATATTCCGACAAGGCACCCGTGGAGGGCGGCAAGGGCTCCGCAGGCGGCAGCCTGGGCATGCTGTGGTCCATCCCGAAGAAGAACGTAGAGGGAGACCAGGGCAAGATGCTGCGCATCCTCCACATGCTGGACGAGATGTGCTATGGCGGCGAGGCTTACTTCAACACGGTACAGGGCGGCGGCAATGAGGTCTATGTGGCTGACGGCTACGACCAGGATGTGCGTTTCTTCAACGAGGACGGCTGGCAGGTGATCTCCAAGACATCCGAGCATCCCTCCGACGCAGGACAGTACGGCGCCAGCGGACTGGCCCTTGCTCCCTGGCAGAACTTCGGCTTCACCACCAAGTGGATGGCCAACTACGTGAGAGAAGAAGAGGATCCGGAAGATCCTACAAAGGTAGAGCGCGACAAGCTCAGCGCGGAAGCCAACGACAAGGCCAACGCCGCGATGGCGGCAATGGACCGCTGGCCGGCAGACGCGTTGCTGTACTCCACTGCAGGGCTGGAAGGGACTGAGATGCTCTCAGAGTTCGTCAACGCAGAGCAGTATAAGTTCATCGTGGGCGAGAGAAGCTTCGACGAGTGGGACGCTTTCGTGCAGGAGTGGCTGGATCAGGGCGGCGCGATCATCGTCCGTTCCGTTGCAGAGCAGCTTGGCTGTGAGCTTCCCGACGGCGTGGAGTAAGAGGGGATTGTAGTCGATAATTTTGAGGAATAACTGATAAGGAATAATTGATATATGAAAAAGGGCTGCTATAAAGACGATGGATCTGTGGCGGCCCTTTTTCTGTTTCTGACAGGACAGGATTGTTGTGGCAGGATTGCTGTTATGACGGCATTGCCATTATCATAATCTGCCATTGCGATACTATGCGATGGATCGTATGTCAAATTAAGAAGGAGGCGGCAGCGATGAAGGTGCTGGAGGCGAAATGGAGCGCGGGGGAGGGCGGAGGCTCTGTCACATTTGAGCAGGTGGCCCTGGAGCAGCCTGCCCGCGGGGTGCGGGTCTGGTATAAGGCCGTGGACAAGGGCGTCTTTGACATGGAGGTGTGGATGGACGGGGCAGTGGCGGCGGTGATCGCCATTGCCGGAACGGCTTATTTCAACGAGCTGGAGAGCGTCTGGTCGGAGGTGCCGGAGATTGGGGCGGGTGTACATGACCTCACGTTCTCCTGCGGGGAGAACGGCTATTTCGACCGATTCGAGCTGACGCAGGAGAGCCCCTGCGCCGGGGCGGAGGAGGCGCCGGAACGGCATTTCCGGGATACCTGCAATGACCTGCTGGTGGCCACGGACATGCTGGGCAGGAAGCTGCCGGGGCATGAGGAGGTGGGCGGCCCGAAACGTAAGCTGGTGGGCCTGTTCTACTGGACATGGCGCAACGGTCAGGGCGCAGGCGGCAGGGCGATTCCCCGGAACCTGACTAAGATATTGGAGCGGGCCCCGGAGGCGGAGTTCGACATGGGGCATCCGATTTGGACGGACAATGACCTGGTGCATTGGAACGAGCCCTTCTACGGCTTCTATCGGAACGATGACCCGTATGTAATCAGGAAGCATGCCCAGTATTTTGCCGATGCGGGGGTGGATGTGCTGGTGTTCGACGCTACCAATGGCTCCTGTGTCTGGCGGGACGCCTATATGCCGCTGCTGGAGGGGCTGGACCAGGCGAGACGGGACGGCATCCGCACGCCCCAGGTGGCGTTTATGATGAACTTCGCGGCCTGCCCTACCACCCTTGAGATGCTGCGCAGCGTGTACCAGGATCTGTACCGCCCCGGCAGATACCGGGACCTGTGGTTCCTGTGGGAGGGCAAGCCCCTGGTGATGGCTTACCCGGAATCCATCCCCCAGGAGGGGAAGTCCCCCTATGACACGCAGATTCTGAATGAGATCCGGGCGTTCTTCACCTTCCGCCCGGGACAGCCCGGCTACGCCACCGGCCCCAAGAGGGCGGACCACTGGGGCTGGCTGGAGACCGCCCCCCAGAACGGCTTCGGGGCAAGGGAGGACGGAAGCTTCGAGATGTGCACGGTGGGCGTGGCCCAGAACGCCCGGGACGGCCGCATCTGCACGCATTTCAACGACAAGGGCACTTACGGCAGGAGCTACACCCATGAGCACGGCCACGAGGGGCTCACGGAGGATTCCTATCTGTATGGGCTGAACGTACAGGAGCAGTGGGAGCATGCCCTGGAGCTGGATCCGGACTATGTGTTCGTCACCGGCTGGAACGAGTGGCTGATGGGGAAGTTCCCGGGCAAGCCCTGGATCTGGGACGAGGACAGCACCCAGATCGCCTTTGTGGATCAGTATGACAGGGAGCATTCCAGGGACATCGAGCCGGACTGCGACGGCTATCTGGACTCCTATTATCTGCAGCTGTGCGCCAACATCCGCAGGTTCAAGGGGGTGGCCCATGTAGACCGGGACGTGGCGCCCATAGAGCTTATGCCGGGCGAGATTGAGAAGCTTCGGGATGCCCTTCCCGCCTATCTGTCCCATGCGGGCACGGAGGCGAAGAGGGACTACCAGGGCCTGGGGAAGGCTGACCGCTATGTGAACCACAGCGGCAGGAACAACATCGTGGAGGCTCGGGTGGCCTATGACAGCGGGAAGGTGCATTTCCTGGCAATCTGCCGGGAGGAGATCCTGCCCGCGCCCACAGGGGCAGTCAATCCCATGACATTGCTTCTGGATACGGACTGCGACAAGGCCACCGGATGGGAAGGGTATGACTTCAAGATCACGGGGGGCGTGCTCTACGGCTGGCGGGACGGGGCGTTCCGGGAGATTGGCGGGGTGGAGGCCGTGCAGAGGGGCAATGCCCTGATGCTGACCGTAGACCGGGAGCTTTTGGGCCTTTCCGGAGAGGGGAAGCCGGTCTTCGAGTTCAAGTGGATCGACAGCATCGCCCTGGACGACGTGATGAACTTCTACCGGGACGGGGACGCGGCGCCTTTTGGGAGGTTCAATTTCATCTATTAAGGCAGAAAGCCTGTACCGGAAATCCGGCTCCGGTATGGGCCTTTTGATGCATAGGGGTTTCCGGCAAATAACCAGCCATGCAATTTTGCGAAAAATTTGTAAATTCTACTTGATTAATGGTGGGCATCTGTGTTATAATACCTTTTGTCGGTGGAAAACGGCATACAGGGGAATAGTACAATGGTAGTGCGGCGGTCTCCAAAACCGTTGATGGGAGTTCGATCCTCTCTTCCCCTGCTGGAAAAAGAAGTGTTGATGCGTGTTGTTTGCAGCACCGCCAGCAGTTCTTTTTTTGTGTCATGAGATTGAGGATGGAGGACAGATATGGACGAGAGGGAGCAGCTGGAGAGGGCTCTGGCGGTTTTGAAGGACTTCGTGGGCACCCTGGCAGCCCAGGCGGGCGAGAGCGAGGCATACGTTGAGCGGCTGTGGGAGGGAATCCGGCAGTCCGGCGGACTGCTTCAGGAACTGGCATATTATCACGACAAAGGGCAGTTTCTGTGCAAATACGAGGTAGCCGGGTATACGCTGGCCGACATCCTTGTATGGCAGGTGGATCATTTCTGTCTCTTATACACATCTGACGCTGCCGACGAAGAGACTCGTGTAGAT
>CAMQOJ010000191.1 GCA_947003375.1 uncultured Lachnospiraceae bacterium | reverse complement strand
CCTCTGCGCAGGATGGCGGAGATTCGATTGGAATATCCGGATGCCCCCCTGAAGGAGCTGGGCGAGCGCTTCGACCCGCCACTGGGAAAGTCCGGCGTAAACCATAGACTGCGCAGGCTCAGCGAGCTGGCGGAGAAAGCAAGGGCATAAGTAACAGAGAGACAATGGAACCAGAACCAGGAGGACAAATTCATGAAAAAGAAGCATATCAGCATCAATCTGGAGGGGGAGCAGATGGCAAGGCATATCGCCATGCTGGTGCAGAAGGCCAGCAAGTACGAAAGCTCCATCTACATCCAGTCCGGCGACAAGAGGGTGAACGCCAAGAGCATCATGGGCATGATGACGCTGGGAATGGACCTGAGCGAGAACCTGGAGATTTCCGCGGAGGGGACTGACGAGGAGACCGCGCTGGACGGAATCACAGGATTTCTCACCAGCGGGGAATAAAGGCGCGGTCCTATGGAGAGAAAGCTGCTTTTTGTATACAATCCCAAAGCCGGCAAGGCCCAGATCAGGAACAGGCTGGCTGATATACTGGATATCTTCGCCCAGGAGGGGTATGAGATCACGGTAGCGCCCACACAGAAGCGGGATGACGCAAGGGCTGTGGTGGCGGGCCGCCGGAAGGATTACGAACTGATAGTATGCAGCGGCGGCGACGGCACCCTGGACGAGGTAGTGACGGGAATGATCCAAAGCGGCCTGCGTACGCCCATCGGCTATATCCCCGCGGGGAGCACCAATGACTTCGGAGGCAGCATCTCCTTGCCCAAGAACATGGTGCGGGCCGCCCGGATAGCGGTGCGGGGCAGTGACTTTCCCTGCGACATCGGCACCTTCCGATATGACGATGTGGACGATGTGTTCGTATACATCGCCGCTTTCGGCCTGTTCACGGACGTGTCCTACGAGACCGGGCAGGAGATGAAGAACGTGCTGGGCCATATGGCGTATCTGCTGGAGGGCGTGAAGAGCCTGTCCTCGATACGCTCCTTTCCAATGAAGGTCTGTTGGGACGGGAATGAGGTGGAGGACGATTTCATCTTCGGCATGGTGACTAACTCCCTTTCCGTGGGCGGCTTCAAGAATATCACCGGCAAGAACGTGAAGCTGGACGATGGCCTGTTCGAGGTGACATTGATTAAGATGCCCAAGAGCCCCATCGAGCTGAGCAATATCATGATTTCCCTGCTCAACCGCTCCATCGATACCAACGCCATGTACTGCTTCCGCACCGCGGAGCTCACATTCGAGTCCAAAGAGGCCGTGGCGTGGACCCTGGACGGCGAGAACGGCGGCAGCCATACCAAAGTCACCATACGGAATGTCTGTAAGGGAATGGACATCAGGGTAAAGCCGCTGCCTGAATAGAGAAAACTGGAACCCTGTCCTTGACAGGGGGATAGCTATAAATAAAAAACGGAGGTAAGTAATTATGTTAGTATCTGCAGCAGAAATGTTGAAAAAGGCCAAGGCCGGCCACTATGCAGTAGGACAGTTCAACATCAACAACCTGGAGTGGACCAAGGCCATCCTGTTGACCGCCAAGGAGTGCAAGTCTCCCGTCATCCTGGGCGTATCCGAGGGCGCGGGCAAGTACATGGGCGGCTATGACGTGGTCGTAGGCATGGTGAACGGCCTGCTGAAGGATCTGGACATCGATGTTCCCGTGGCCCTGCACTTAGATCACGGCTCCTATGAGCACTGCTATAAGTGCATGGAGGCCGGCTTCTCATCCGTCATGTTCGACGGCTCCCACTACCCCATCGAGGAGAACGTGGCCAAGACCACAGAGCTGGTGGCGGCAGCCCACGGCAAGGGAATCTCCATCGAGGCTGAGGTAGGCTCCATCGGCGGCGAGGAAGACGGCGTAGTAGGCATGGGCGAGTGCGCGGATCCCAAGGAGTGCAAGGCCATCGCCGACCTGGGCGTGGACTTCCTGGCAGCAGGCATCGGCAACATCCACGGCAAATATCCGGAGAACTGGAAGGGCCTGAGCTTCGAGACCCTGGATGCCGTACAGCAGCTCACCGGGGAGATGCCTCTGGTGCTCCACGGCGGCACAGGCATCCCTGCCGACATGATTCAGAAGGCCATCAACCTGGGCGTGGCCAAAATCAACGTGAACACGGAGTGCCAGCTTTCCTTTGCTGCCGCTACCCGCAAGTACATCGAAGAGGGCAAGGACCAGCAGGGCAAGGGCTTCGATCCCAGAAAGCTTCTGGCTCCCGGCTTTGAGGCCATCAAGGCTACCGTGAAGGAGAAGATGGAGCTGTTCGGTTCCGTCGGCAAGGCCTGAGCATTTTGAAGCGACATGGATGATATGAATTGACACGGAATGTGACATGGAAGGAAAGGGCAGTCCCCGGCAAAGCGGGCGGCTGCCCTTTTCTGCGTCCGGGGGCAGCAGGCCGCCGTTCATATTCTGTTTACAGATCATTCAATCAATCTTTGATTTATCCTCATTCTTTAGACATTTCTTTTTACTATACTAATACTTGTAACAAGGCAGCTGCTACTGCCAGCCACAGCTTACTAAATAACTTTTTCATAATTATTGCCAGGGGACGCAAGTCTCCTGGCATCCTCCCTTTTTGGGGGGATTTTTTCTTTTTCAGGAGATTTTTCTTTTTGGACATATTTTTCCTTTCTATGGAGAGTTTCTCTTTTCCCGGGGGATTTATCCTTTTCCCGAGAGATTCTACCTTTTCCACGGAGATTTTCCCTCTCCGGAGGCGGATTCCGGTTGGCAGGGACGGTTTTGTGTGATACCATGGAGACATCAAAACAGAGAAAGCGAGGGAGGAAGAGGAAATGGATATCGGAAGGTTCATGGAGCGCACGGAGAAGACGGGGATTCTGGGGGTGAAGGTCAGCCAGGGCGGCAGGGATATATGGAAGCATCTGTGGGACGATGAATGCCGCCGCAATGTGTATTCCGCCAGCAAGAGCTTCACCTCGGCGGCGGTAGGGATAGCAGCCAGGGAGGGGCTTTTGTCCCTGGAGGAGAGGCTGGTGGACGCTTTTGCGGAGGACCTGCCTGAGCAGGTGGGCGAGTACCTGGAGCTGGCCACGGTGAGAGACCTTTTGACCATGTGCCTGGGGCAGGAGCAGGCAGGGCTGATGGGGGCCCAGCGCCCGCTGTATGAGCAGGATGACTGGGTGAAGATGTCCCTGGGCTTTCCCTTCACCTGCCGCCCCGGGACGAAGTTCGTCTACAACAATGTGGGCCCCTACCTGGCAGGGGTGCTGGTCCAGCGCAGGGCGGGCTGCGATTTAGTGTCCTACCTGACGCCGCGGCTTTTCCGCCCGATGGGCATCCGCCGCCCTACCTGGGAGACGGACCCGCTGGGATATACCTTCGGGGCCGGAGGCCTGTTCCTCACATTGTCGGAGCTGCATAAGCTGGGGGTATTGTATCTGCAGAAAGGTATGTGGGAGGGAAAGCAACTGGTTCCCGCGGACTGGGTGGCGGCGAGCCTGAAGGCCCAGGTCCCCACCGACCTGGAGGAGGATTACGGCTATGGCTATCTGTTCTGGGGAGGGCCTCACGGGTCTTTCCGGGCGGACGGCAAGTACCTGCAGCTCTCCATCATACTACGGGACAAGGATGCCGTGATATCCACGGTGGCGGAGTGCAGGGATGGGAAGCCGTTGATGGATGCCATCTTCCAGGAGCTGTATCCCAGACTGTGACAAAAAGCTCCCGGAAAGGGAGTATCCCTCTAAAAAAGGGAGAATCTCCCTAAAAAGGGAGGATGCCAAGGAACCGAAGTCCCTTGGCATTATTATGAAAAAGTTATTTAGTAAACAGTAACTGTGGCTTGCGTTGTCGATAAATATAGTATAGGGGAGAGAGATGTCTAAACAATGATCTACAATTTAAAAATACTTGAATGAATTGTGAACAAAGTGTGAATGCGGAAAAAGCCTTTAACGGTGTTCCTGTGGCGGCAAAGCGACTGAAGGGGAAAGATGACCTTATATTTCTTAAGAAGATAAGGGACAAGTATTTAGCGCAAGGCAATGATGAAAAGTCGGAGAATCTGAATTGATGAGAATGCTCTCCGACTTTTCCGGTCCGGGGAACCCGGATGTGCTGCGCCTGCCAGCATATATCTACACATAAATCCGTAAATAAGCTGTACAGGAAAAAAGGAATTCAGGAGATAATGGGCCGTGCTCAGATTTTCTCCGGTTCCGGATATTCCACTCCAAAAGTATCTACCGTGACGCTCTGCATGATCTGGGGCTCCAGAGGCCTGTCGGAATTATCGGTGGCCGTCTCCGCGATGCGGTTCACCACATCCATCCCCTCGACAACCTTCCCGAAGGCAGCGTAGCCTCCGTCCAGATGGGGCGCGTTCTTGTGCATGATGAAGAACTGGCTCCCGGCGGAGTCGGGGTGCATGGACCTCGCCATGGACAGCACGCCCTCTGTGTGCTTTAAGCTGTTGGCGACGCCGTTCTGGGCGAACTCGCCCTTGATGGAATAGCCGGGGCCTCCCATGCCTGTGCCGTCCGGGCAGCCGCCCTGGATCATGAAGCCCTTGATGACCCTGTGGAAGATCAGCCCGTCATAGAATTTCTTCTGCACCAGGCTGATGAAATTGTTCACGGAGACGGGAGCGGTCTCGGGGTACAGCTCCAGCTTGACGATGCCTCCGTCTTCCATGGTAATGGTTACAATCGGATTTTGTGCCATAATCTGATATCCTTTCTCATTGAAATGGTGTACAATAGAAACATGTCTAACCTATTGTACCCGAAAAGACGCATATCGTAAAGAAGAAAATCCGGGTTGGGCAAGGTTTTCGTATAGCTATGCCGGGACAGGCAGCGCGGGGAGGAGAAACGTGGTTTATCTGAAGGAAATAGAGGTGGAAACGGAAGGGCACCGGGGCGTCCTGTACCTTACCGATGACGCAGGGACAGCCCGGGGGCTGCGTGAGGCAGGGGAGGCGGTGCTGATCTACCTCCACCCGGGGAACCGGGACCAGGACTTCTCCGGCTTCCTCTTCGCCGTGGAGGATCCGGAGGACCTGGAGCCGGAATATATAGAGCGGGCCTACCGCAGGCTCAAGGGCCTGCCCTGGAACATCCTGCGGACGGCCCGGTGCCTGATTCGTGAGACCATTCCCGAGGACGTGGAGTCGTTCTACCAGATCTACAGCCACCCGGCCATCACGGAGTACATGGAAGGCCTGTATCCGGAGGTGGAGGAGGAGCGGCAGTACGTCCGGGATTACATCGAAAAAGTCTACACCTTCTTCGGCTTCGGCGTGTGGACCGTGATAGAGCGGGAGACCGGCGCCGTCATCGGCAGGGCGGGCTTTTCATACAGAGAGGGCTTCGACGAGCCGGAGCTGGGCTTCATCATCGGCGTGCCCTGGCAGCGCAGGGGGTACGCGGAGGAAGTCTGCAGGGCCATCCTGGCCTATGGCTGGAGCGCCCTGGAGTTCCGGCAGGTACAGGCCCTGGTGGAAACGGAAAACGGGCCCTCCCTGAGGCTCTGCGGAAAGCTTGGCTTTTGCAGGGATGCGCGGCTGCCCCTTGGAGGCAGGGAATACTACCGTCTCCTCATAGAGAAATTTCGCTGAAATTGCGGACTGCCCGACAGGGGGCGGGCACAGAAATGGAAGAGGCCTTTTAGGACGGATTTCTGCCCTGATGAAATACTGTACAAAATCCACAGGAAATGAAGGGATTTACAGGGCATTTATACGGTTTTTTGTATATATTGCCGGAAAAACGCAGATTCCACCACCGGAAAAACCGGTTGACAGCCCGAGGCGGGGATGCTATACTCTTCCTCATAAAGCAAAGGCGCTATGGGAGATCCGTAGCGCCTTTTGTGTCGGCAGTCCGGGGACGCAACCGCCGGGAGTTTACCGGAAACCGGACTGCCGAATGAAAAAGGACGGGAAACCGCTCTGTCTCACAGGCCTACCGTTCCACCGGATACAGCGATGCAAAGAGGCTTCGTAATCTCTCTTTGCATCGCTGTTTTGGTTTATGGCAGCCGGAGAGGAAAGGCAGCGGGTTTCGCCACAAAGAGGAGGAGAGACATATGACAGAAGAGATTTTTGAATCGATGAACCGACAGCTGTTCGCCGTATGGTTCCTGATAGGTGCGGCGCTGGTGTTCTGGATGCAGGCGGGCTTCGCCATGGTGGAGGCGGGCTTCACCAGAGCCAAGAACGCGGGCAACATCATCATGAAGAACCTGATGGACTTCTGCATCGGCACCGTGGTGTTCATCCTGATCGGCTTCAGCCTGCTGCTGGGCGAGGACATGGTGGGTCTAATCGGCAAGCCGGGCTTCGACATCTTCACGGCCTACGAGAGCTTCGACTGGTCCAACTTTGTGTTCAACCTGGTGTTCTGCGCCACCACGGCCACCATCGTGTCCGGGGCCATGGCGGAGCGAACCAAGTTCCTTTCCTACTGCATCTATTCCGCAGTGATATCCGCCCTGATCTACCCCATAGAGGCCCACTGGATCTGGGGCGGCGGGTGGCTGGCCCGGATGGGCTTCCACGATTTCGCAGGCTCCTGCGCCATCCACATGGTGGGCGGCATCTGTGCCCTAATCGGCGCTAGGCTCTTGGGGCCCCGTATCGGGAAGTTCGTCAGGGATAAGGACGGAAAGGTGACGAAAGTCAACGCCTTCCCCGGCCACAGCATCCCCCTGGGGGCCCTGGGCGTGTTCATCCTCTGGCTTGGCTGGTACGGCTTCAACGGCGCGGCGGCCACCAGCGTGGAGCAGCTGGGATCCATCTTCCTGACCACTACCGTAGCGCCTGCGGTGGCCACCGTGGTGTGCATGGTCTTCACCTGGGTCAAGTACGGCAAGCCTGATGTATCCATGTGCCTGAACGCTTCTCTGGCTGGCTTGGTGGCCATCACCGCGCCCTGTGACGTGACGGATGCCCTGGGCGCCACCGTCATCGGTGCCGTGTCCGGCGTGCTGGTGGTGTTCGGCGTATGGCTTCTTGACTACAAGCTGCGTATAGACGACCCTGTGGGGGCGGTGGCAGTGCACTGCATGAACGGCATCTGGGGCACCATCGCCACAGGCCTCTTCGCCACCACCAGCGCCCCCGGCAGCGAGACCTGCGGCCTGTTCTACGGCGGCGGCTTCCATCAGCTGGGACTGCAGCTGATCGGTGTCGTCAGCGTAGGCGCATGGGCAGCCGTGACCATTACCATCACCTTCCTGATCATCAAGGCCGTGGTAGGCCTGCGTGTCACGGAGGAAGAGGAGATTGTAGGACTGGACGGCCCGGAGCATGGCCTGGCTTCCGCCTACTCCGGCTTCTCCATCATGGATGTGTCGAACTATGGTATGGATGTAAACGAAAATACAGACCTTGGCACCGATGTGTACGAGGAGGCCTCCACAGCCAGGCGGGCGGCAGCGGTGCAGGTGGCTGCGGAGCCTCATCTGTCCGCCACCGGCATGTACAAGGTGGCCATCATCGCCAAGCTGTCCCGGTATGACAGGCTGAAGAAGGCTATGAACGATCTCGGCGTCACCGGCATGACCGTGACCCAGGTCATGGGCTGCGGCATCCAGAAGGGCGCGGGCGAGATGTACCGCGGTGTGGAGATGGACGCTACCCTGCTGCCTAAGGTAAAAGTGGAAGTGGTGGTCAGCAAGATCCCCGTGGAGACCGTGGTGGAGGCCGCCAAGAAGGCTCTTTACACCGGCCATATCGGGGACGGCAAGATATTCGTCTACAACGTGGATCGCGTCATCAAGGTCCGCACCGGCGAGGAGGACTTCGCCGCCCTGCAGGATGTGGAATAGCGGAA